>CAYWAR010000091.1:1259-8252 GCA_964455765.1 uncultured Elusimicrobia bacterium | reverse complement strand
CCGCGTCCCCGGGCTTGGCGGAGAACTCCGAGGCGACGACCGCCAATAAACGGACGCCGCCCTCGGAAATGGAGCCGGCGCGCACGTGCAGGTTCCTGTGGCGGCCGAGGAGCTCCGAGACTTCCACCGTCGCGGCGAATTCCCCCTCTCCGGAGGGCGCTCCGGACCGAACCTGGATGTCATCGGGCCGGATCCCTAGGGTACAAGACCGGGAACCCGATAATTTCGGATCGAAATTCTCGGGTTCCCGGGATAAGGTCACATTAACGGCAGGACTTCTAAAACACGCTTCTCCATTTTCCAAGAGGAGCCCGCCCTCGATGAAATTCATGGCCGGACTGCCAATGAAGCCGGCCACGAAGCGGTTGGCCGGGCGGGAGAAGACCTCGGCCGGGGCTCCGACCTGCTGGAGCAGTCCGCCGTTCATGACCGCGATGCGGGAGGCCAGGGTCATGGCCTCGACTTGGTCGTGGGTCACGTAGATCACCGTGGCGCGCAGGCTTTGGTGGAGCTTGGCGATCTCGACGCGCATCTCCTCGCGCAGTTTCGCGTCGAGGTTGCTCAACGGCTCGTCGAAGAGGAACACCTCAGGCTTGCGCACGATGGCCCGCCCGATGGCGACCCTTTGGCGCTGTCCCCCGGAAAGCGCCCGGGGCATGCGCTCGAGCAGGCTCTCGATGCGCAGGATGGAGGCCGCCTCCTGGACCCGGGCCTCGATCTCCCGCTTGGGCAGGCCGCGCAGCCGGAGCCCGAAGCTCATGTTCTGCGCCACGCTCATGTGGGGGTAGAGCGCGTAGTCCTGGAACACCATGGCGATGCCGCGTTCGCGGGGCGGGAGGCCGTTGACCGTTTTCCCGCCGATGGAGATCTCCCCCTGCGTGATCTCTTCTAAGCCCGCGACCATGCGCAGGAGCGTGCTCTTGCCGCAGCCGGAGGGCCCCACCAGGACCATGAACTCGCCCTGGGCGATCTCCAGGCTCACGCCCTTGAGCACCTCGGCGTCCTGGTATTTCTTCGCGATTGCCCGCAGGGAGACATGAGCCATAGGCGCTACCCCTTGACCCCCCCGAGGGTGAGTCCCGAGACCAGCCATTTCGACGAGTAGAGGAAGAGCAGCAGCACCGGGACGCTCACCAGCAGGGAGCCCGCGGCGAACATCCCCCACTGGGTGAGGAACTGCCCTTGGAGCTCGAAGAGCCCCAGGGTCCAGGTGTACATGCGCGCGTCGCTGAGCACCACGCGCGCGACCAGGTACTCGTTCCAGGCCGTGGTGAAATTGAACAGGAAGGCGATGGCCAGCGCCGGGGTCGAGAGGGGCAGGACGATGCGGTAGAAGGCCCCCAAGCGCGTGGTCCCGTCGACGAGCGCGGCCTCCTCCAGGGAGCGCGGCACGGTGTCGTAATAGCCCTTGAGCAGCCAGATGCTGAAGGGCAGGGAGGAGACCGAATAGGCGAGGACCATGCCGAGATAGGTGTTCACCAGGCCCAGGCGCATGATCATGAGGAAGAGGGGGAGCAGGAGCATGGCCGCCGGGATCATCTGCGTCCCCAGGAGCAGAGTCAGGCCCAGGCGGCTGCCCGGAAACTTGAAGCGCGAGAACGCGTAGGCCGCGGTGGAGGCCAGGCTCACGCCGACGAAGGAGGTGGTCACCGTGATGACCAGGGAGTTCCACAGCCAAGCCAGGAAGCCGGTGCCGTAGAGCACGTCGCGGTAGGAAGCCAGCGACGCGCCTGCGGGGATGATGGCGAGGTCCGTGGAGATGAGCCTGTCGCCGGGCCGCAGGGAGACGGAGAGCATCCGGAGAAGGGGGTAGGCGCAGAGGGCGCAGGCGGAAAGCAAAGCAAAATGAGTAAGAACATCCAGGACGAACGGAGAAAGGAAGGAACGGGCTGAGAAACGGGCCCTCGGCTTTGCCTCGGGCGTCGGAGCCTCGGTCAGTTCAGCCATGCTGGGACTCCGCGCCCTTGGAGGCGCGCATGAATATCGTCGAGAACGAAAACAGCAGGATGAAGATGACGAGCGCCAGCGCGGCGCTGTAGCTGTAGCGGTAATAGGTGAAGGCGGCCTTGTAGAGCGCGGAGACCAGGATGTCCGCGTCCTCCGTGCCCCCGGCCTGGCCCGTCACCAGGTAGATGACGTTGATGTTGTTGAAGGTCCATACCGCGCCCAGGGTCACGGCCGGGGCCAGCACCGGGCGGATGAGCGGCAAGGTGATATGACGGAATTGCTGGAGCCAGGAGGCGCCGTCGATCGCCGCCGCGTCGTAATAGTGCCGCGAGATGGATTGAAGCCCTCCGAGTATGACCACCATCATGAAGGGGATGCCGAGCCAGATGTTGATGAGCGAGCAGGTCAGGAACGGGTGATGGGTGAGCCATTGGACCGGACCCAGCCCGAAGCTCCCGAGCCAAGGGAAGGTTTCCACGGCGCGCTCGATCATGATGTTGAAGAACCCGTATTGAGAGTGGAATTCTCCCCGCAGGGCGAGCACGGCCACGACTTGCGGCATGGCCCAGGGGATGACGAGCAGGGTGCGGTACACCCCCCGGCCGCGGATGGGCCGGTTGAGGAGCAAGGCCAACGCGAAGCCGCCGGCGACATGCGCGCCGACGTTGAGGGCGGTCCAGGCCACGGTCCGCAGGAGCAGGCTCCAGAAAGAGACCCCGGAGAGCGGCGAGGAGGTGAAGACCTTGATGAAATGCTTGAACCCGACGAAAGGGAGTTCCCCGGTCCGCCTCCACTCCATGATCGTCGTGAGCTTGAGGTCATGGAAGGCCAGGTAGACCTCGAAGGCCAGGGGATAGAGGATGAGCAGACCCAGGCCGACGAAGGCCGGAGCCATGAGCATATAGGCCAAGTCGTGGCGGGTGCGCCACACGCGGAACATCCCCGCCAGCGCGAGTTCCAGGAGGGCGATGGAAGCCGCGATGAGGGCCAGGAAGAAAGCGACCTGGACAAGGACGCTCATTCGCTCATCTCCGCGATCTTGGCCAGGGCGTCGGCCTGCATGCGGCGGGAGGCCTCCTCGGGCGTCATCTGCCCGGCGAGCACGCGGGCGTAGAGCGGCCGGACCGCGTCCCAAACGGCGCGCATCTCGGTAGCCATGGGCATGGGCCGGCCCGCCAGGACCTGGTCCATGGACGCGGCGAGGTTCGCGTCTTGGGCCACCGCGCGCGAGCGCGCGGCCTTGGCCAGCGCCGGGAGCCTGCGCAGGCGCAGGACTTGCTCGATCTGCATCCGCTCCGAGACGGCCAGCTCGACTAAGCGCCGCGCGAGGTCGAGCTTCTCGCCGGAGAGGCCCGAGCTCAGCAGGAAGTACTTCCCGCTCACCATGGGCGCGGGCCAGCGCCGGGTGGCCGAGAGCATCGGGATGCGGGCCACGCCCAGGTCGGCGCCCAACTGCTTCTCATAGACCGGCAGGGCCCAGTCGCCGTTGATGGCGAAGGCGGCCTTCGATTCCTTAAAGAGCGAGTCCATGCAGTTGTAGTCGCACTCCATGGGCAGGATCTTCTTGTCGAATTTAAGCGAGAGCATGTAGCCCAGGGCTCCGCGCATGGCCGCGGTGTCGAGCGTGGGGGAGCGCCCGTCGATGGGCCAGTCCCCGAAGGCGTGGACCCAGGGCATGAGCCAGTAGGGCTCCCCCATGAACAACGCCAGGCAGGGAGTGCGTCCGACCGAGGGATAACCCGAGGAAGTGCCGCCTCCGAGGCCTTGGGAGCGGCCGACCTCCTTGCCTCGCGACGCGCAGAACTTCTCCAACTCGTCGGTGCTTCGGGGCGGGATGGGCGCGAGCCGCTTGTTGTAGTAGAGCATGAGGTGGTTCCCGTTGGACATGGGCACTCCCCAGGTCTTGCCCTCGAGGATGATGGCCTCCAGCACCGGCCTGTTGAAGCGCGAGAGGTCGAAGAGCCCATCGACGGGGAGCAGGAAGCCCGCCACGGAGTAGACGCCGGCCGGGTCCGAGGGGCTCAGGAGGATGTCCGGCGGTTTGCCCGCGATGGAGGCGGTCTGGAACTGCTGGCGCAGATCCTCGTTCTGATAATGCGTGCGCAGGATGCGCACGCCGCCGTTTCCCGGGAGCTTCCGGAATTCCTCGAACAGGTAGTCCAAGAAAGGCGCGACGGCCGCGTCCTCCTGCTCCCAGACCACCAGGGTGCGCGCATCCGCCGCCGGACGGCCGGCGCAGCCCCAAGCCCCGGATAGGGCCAGGACCGCGGCCGCGACGGGAAGCGAAACGCCCTGAAGGCGCCTGTCCACTACGCGGCCTGGCCCGGTCCTTGCCCGCCCGAGGCCATGAGCTTGATGTTCCTCTTCTTGACCCAGGCGATGAGCTTATCCTGCTGAGCGTGGTCGAAGGTGTAGACGCGCGTCTCCAGCGTCACGGGGCCTTTGGTGACCACGATGGTGATCGTCGGCGGCTCCTTGGAGCAGTCGACCGTGATGTCGATGGAGACCTCGATGTCGATGAGGCCTTTGATGAGCCCGCGACAGCGCACCTTTTTCCCGTCGGAGCTTTTCTCCGGGTCCCAGATGGGGACTTCCTCGCCGTCGAGGGTGATCGTCCCTTTTCCCGAGGCGTCATCGGCCTCGATGCGGACGTCATGGTCCTTCCCGTCGGCGTCCTTGGCCCGGACGTCGATCTTCTCGCTGGGCATGTATCCCCCCTGTGGGCCGATGATAACATTTCGGCGCCCGGATCAGGCCTGGGGGGCCTTTCTGTTCTTGGCGAGGATGAAGCCCATGTAGGAGGCCAGCGCCGCGGTCGCGGATCCGAAGAACAGCGGGCTCAGGTAGCCGGCCAGCATCATGGTGAGCAGGACGGCCCAGCCTCCCGCCCAGGCGCCCCAGGAGGAGCCCGCGAACCAGAGCTTGTCCTTGACGAAGAGGGCCCGGGGGAGCATGAGCAGGTTCCCGGCCATGGCGAGCAGGAGCGTCTCCACCGAGATGCCGGCCATCCCGGCGGGGTTTGCGATGTTGTTCATGAGCTGGGACACCGGACCGAACATGAAGAGGAGCGAGGCGAGCGCGGCGCCGATCTTCTTCCACACCCACTGGAGCGCGGGCGGGAGCTTGTCCATCTTGCCCTGCGCCTCGCGCACGATGAGATAGAGTCCCGCGCCCGCCAGCGCGAGGCTGGCGGCGAGCGCCGCGGCCATGTGCGCCTGCGCCAGACCGAAGCTCATCGCAAATCCCATCGGCAAAGCGAAGAAGCCGAGGAGATTGGTGAGCTTGTTCCAGAGCGACCAGAGGTCCACGCCAAGGATTTTGTCCGGGAGCTTGCCGAAGGCCTTGAGCGCGTTGAGAACGAGTCCGGCCGCGACCACGGGCAGGACCACGGCGAAGGCGGCCGCGGGCATGAAGCCCGCCAGGAATATCTGCGTCACGACGACGACGCTCTCCAGCACGCCCACGGCCTGCACCGCGGCCGCGCTCTTCTCCTTTTGCGATGAGAAATAGGAGAGCAGGAGCATGTTGCCGAGTATGCCGGTGGAGTAGCCCATCCACGGCAGGCCCGAGAGCGCGGCGGCGTTGCCCGCGGCGAGGTTGCCGATGTTCTTGAGTATCTGGGGCAGCTGGAGCAGGGCGAAGGGGACCATGGAGAACGCGGTCAGGCGCTGGGTCCAGTCCGCCCAGGAGGCCTTCCAGAAAGGAGCCTTCTTGGGCGAAGCCCCTTTCTCCGAGGAGCCCTCGACCGGGGCCTCAAAGGACGCCTCTTCGATGAGCGTCCCGCCCTGGGACGCTCGGGTTTTTTGGGGCGGTCCCGTGGCCGGGGCCGCGGCGGCGAGCTCCGTGACCTCCATGACATGAGTCCCGCCGGGGCCCAGCAGGAGGGTGATGCCGTCCTTGAGCAGTTCATCGCCCGTGCGTCGGTACTCCTTGGGTGAACCGTCCCGTTGGAGGTCCGCGAAATCGCGCAGCAGGTAGGCCTTGCCCGCCTTGGGCTCGAAGGCGCCAAAATCCTTGAGCACCGGAGTCCCCATCTTGAAACGGGCCCCGGCCGGACTCTCCGAGAAATTGGCCGCCACCAACAGGGCTTTGCCATGCTTTCGAGCTAGGGTATAGGCCACGATCGGGGTGCCGCCCTCGGGCTCGAGCACCTCGGCGGCGCCCTCGGCGAGGAGGTCCGCGTGCTCGGCGGATTTCCCCAGCACCATCTCCAGGAAATCCGCGTTGCCCCCCTCCCGCTGGGACCAGTCGATGGCCACGGGGATGTCGAAGGGGATGGCCTTCTCCCGGTCCACGGACTTCGATAGGTCGCCGCGGACGTTGCGCGCCTGACCTACGCCCTGCTCGACCCCGTTGTAGATGAGCACGGGCCTAAAGAGGAGCGCGGTCGCGGCCGCGGCCCGGCCCAAGGCGCCGAATTTATCCCAGGGGTTGCCCTCGCCGCCGTCGTGGGTCCCGATGAAGTTCACCAGCCCCGCCCCGCCCCTCTGCCAGGCGCGGAAAGCCATATTGCGCAGGGCCGCGCGGATGCGGCCCGCGTCGCGGCTTACCATCGCGTCGTAGAGCCCCACCTGGCCCATGGATTCGTCGTGGGTGTTCTTGTTATAGACCCCGTCGGAGCCCGCGCGGCTCATCTCGGTGGAGTTGGAGTACACCTCGTCTATCGCGAAGGAGGCGGGGAAGCGGGACTTGGTCGCGTCGGAGAACTGCTCCCAGAACTCCGCGCCCCCGCGTTCAGCCCAGCGGACCTTGAACTCGGAGATGAGCCGTTCCATCTCCTTCTTGGCCCAGGGAGCGCCGGTGTCCTTCTCCATCTCCAGGATCTTGACCCAGCGGTGGAAGAAGCGGGCGTTGGTCTGCTCATAGGCCATGTCCCGGCGCACCGCGTCCACGCCGAGATCCTCGAAGACGCGGCGGGCCTGCTCGATCTCCCAGTCGCGCGCGTCGGCGCGGGAATAGTCGATCTGCGCCATGTCGATCCACATCACGTCGCCGTAGTCGGTGCGGGGATGATGGACCAGGATCTTCTTGTGCACCCGGCGGCCG
>CAYWAR010000091.1:0-1159 GCA_964455765.1 uncultured Elusimicrobia bacterium | reverse complement strand
TGGTTGGGGATGAAATCCGTCATGACGCGCATGCCCGCCTTGTGGGCGCGCTCCGAGAAGCGCCTGAGCGCCTCGTCGCCGCCGAGCTCCTTTTTGACCCTGTAGCCCGAGATGGAGTAGGGCGAGCCGCCGCCCGTGCCCCAGCGCCTGGGCGCGCCGATCTCATAGATGTCCAGGAGCCAGAGCGTATCGGCCCGCGTCTGCCTGCGGATGCGCTCGAACTCCGCCTCATCGAAAGAATCGAAGAAGCCCTTGCCCGGCCTCAGGCGGTTGTAGGCCCGCGCGAGGACCATGTAGATGCCGGCCGAGCGCCCCCAGGAGGCCTTGTCCAGGGAGGAAGCCTCCGCGCGCAAAAGATTCAGTCCCGCGACGAGGAGGGCGTTGAGCTCGCGGTTCTTCTCCAGCGGGGCCGCCGGGGACGCGGCCAGGACCTTGAGCCCCGAACGCAGGTCGTAAACCTCGCCGAGCCGGGAGGCCGGAGCCAGGAGCGCGTCAAGGTAGGTGAAATAGTCGTCGAGCTGGGCCAGGGAAGCCTTCTCGCCCCAGGCCCGTTCGTGCTCGAGCTTGGCATAGAAGAAGCCTTCCAGTCCCGCGGAGCGCGCCCTGCTCCAGGCATCCTGCGGGGTTTTGAACCCGAAGGGGCCGATGGCCCCTTCCCCGGAGTCCGTCCCATCCCCCAGCACCCGCTTGAGCGTCTTGAGCTTGAGCCAGTCGGCCTGGCCCCTTCCCGCGGGCGCGTTGCCCATGGGGGCATCGTCCCCGGAGCGCTGCCGTTCTCCCCTCGCGGAGGGGGCCAAGCCGGCGCGTTTCATCGTCTGGGCCTCGACCCGGGCGGAACCCCCCGCCGCGTCGCCGCCCTGCGAAGCCCTGTCGAAAGCCTTGGCGAGCAAGCTCGCGCCGGAGGAGCGGCCGGCCTCGGCCAGGGTCTTTCCGAACTCGGAAAGCCGGGAGACCATGTCCAGGCGTTCTCCCCGCCCCCGCGAGGCGGAGGCGGCCTGAGCGGAGACCTTCGCGCCGGAGACCTCCGGCGCGGCTTGCGCGAGGGCCGGGGCCTCCTCGGCCAAGACGCCAGAGGCGGCGGCAACGGAGCCGCCGTCCCTGGAGCGCGAATGTTCTCCGCTCGCGAGGGGGGCGGCGGACATCGGCGCGACAGGGCCGG
>CAYWAR010000090.1:0-8277 GCA_964455765.1 uncultured Elusimicrobia bacterium | reverse complement strand
CCCTGGCCTTCGCGCTTTCCTCGGGCGCGATCGCCGCGTCCTGCGCTTCGGCCAAGGCCGGCGCCGAGGCGCGCCTCAAGGACCTCGAAGCCCTCCAGAACGCCCGCTTCCGCTCCGCGGTGGTCCCCTTCTCGGACATCCTGGCCGACCTGCAGGATGAGACCGCGATCCCGATGTTCCTCGGGCACGTCTCCATGGACAAAGGGGCCCGGGACGCGGGGATGGACTGCGACACCGACATCTCCAAATACCTGGTGGAGGTCTTCACGCGCGAGGGACTCTACGCGGCGATCAGGGCCGCGGCCGAACGCGGCGAGGTGCTCGAGGGCGAGGACGCCCGCCTGCTGGAGAAGACGCTCCTCGATTTCCGGCGCAGCGGTCTCGCCCTTGCGCCGGCGGAGCGGGAACGGCTCAAAGGCCTGCGCCAGAAACTCGTCGCCCTGCAGAACGATTTTCAAAAGGAGGTCGCCGAGACCAAGGACTTCGCCCTCTTCTCCAAGGAACAGCTCTCCGGGCTGCCGGAGGACTTCGTCAAGCGCCTTCCCCCCGAAGGGGACCGCTACAAGGTCTCGCTGGATTATCCCGACTACTTCCCCTTCATCGAGAACGCCAAGGACCCCGGGGCCCGGCGCGTCCTGGAAGCGAAATTCAACCTCCGCGGCGGGCTCAAGAACAAGGAGCGCCTCTCGGAGATCCTCGGCCTGCGGGCGGAGGCGGCGCGCCTGCTGGGCTACAAGACCCACGCGGACTACGTCCTCGAAGAGCGCATGGCGCAGCGTCCCTCGGAGGTCTTCTCCTTCCTCGAGCGCCTGCGCGTCCCCCTCCGGGCGAAGGGGCTGGCCGAGCTCAAGACGCTCGCCGCCCTCAAGAAAGCGGAAGAAGGGGCCAAGTCCGACGGGGTCATACGCGCCTGGGACTGGCGCTACTACCACAACCAGCTCATGAAGACCCGCTATCAGGTGGACCAGCAGAAGCTCAAGGAGTATTTCCCCATGGACTTGGTCGTCGAGCAGATGCTGGCCGTCTACCAGGAGCTCCTCGGCCTCAAGTTCCGCGAGATCGTCCCTTCCGGGGCCTGGCACCCGGATGTCCGCCGGTTCGAGATCTCCGACTCGCGCACAGGGGTCTCCATCGGGCGCTTCTACATGGACCTCTACCCGCGCGAGGGGAAGTACAAGCACGCGGCCGCCTTCACGCTCATCCAAGGCCGCGTCCTCCCGGACGGTTCCTATCAGAAGCCCTCCAGCGCGATCGTGGCGAACTTCAACAAGCCCACGGCCGAGGCCCCTTCCCTCCTCACCCACGACGAAGTGGAGACTTTCTTCCACGAGTTCGGCCACATCATGCACCAGACGCTCACGCGCGCGAAATACCAGCGCTTCTCGGGGACCTCGGTCGCGCGGGACTTCGTCGAATCGGCCTCCCAGATATTCGAGAACTGGGTCTGGAAGGAGGAGATCCTCACGCGCCTCTCCGGGCACTATCAGGACCGCTCCCGCAAGCTCAGCAAGGAGATGATCAAGAAGCTCGTCGACGCCAAGCTCGTCGACTCCGGCCTCAAATACCTCCGCCAGAACTTCTTCGGGACCTACGACATGACCCTGCACACCCTCGGCGCGCAGGACACCACCGCGCTCTACGCCGAGCTCATGGGGGAGATATCGCTCATCCCGATGAGCCCCGGGGTCCTGCCGGAGACGAGCTTCAACCACCTCATGGGCTACGACGCCGGCTACTACGGCTACCTCTGGTCCGAGGTCTTCGCCCAGGACATGTTCACCCGCTTCGAGGGTGAAGGACTCCTCAACGAGAAGACGGGGCGGGATTACCGCCGCCAGATCCTCGAGGTGGGAGGCTCGCGGGAGGAATCCGAGTCCCTGCGCGCCTTCCTCGGCCGCGACCCGGGCGAGGAAGCCTTCCTCAAAGACCTTGGGATCTCCCCGAAGACGAAGCGTTAGCGCGTTCCTATTCGACCTGGACGGCGTGGTCGTCGACAACATGCGCTGGCATGCCGAGGCTTGGCGCCTGTTTTTCCTGGATCACGGGATCGCCCTCGACATCCCCGAGTTCCTCGCCAAGACCGCCGGAATGCCCACCCAGGCCGTGCTGTCCTATTATCTCCGCAGGCGCATCCCGGCGGCGGAAGGCAGGCGCCTGGCCCTGCGCAAGGAGAGGATCTACCGGGACCTCTATCGCCCCCATCTGCGCCCCGCGCCCGGACTGCGGGATTTCCTGCGGGGAGCGCGGCGCGCCGGCATACTCCTGGGCGTCGGGACGGGATCGCGCGGCGCCAACGTGGGCTTCGTCCTCGACGGCCTCTCCCTGCGCCGGAGATTCGACGCCGTGGTCACGGGGGCCCAGGTGCTCCGCGGCAAGCCCCATCCCGAGACCTTCCTCAGGCTGGCCCGCAGACTCGGAGCTCCTCCTCGGCGCTGCCTCGTCTTCGAGGACGCCCTCTTGGGGGAGAAGGCGGCTTGCCGAGCCGGGATGAAAATCGTCGCCCTGACCACCTCCCATCCCGCGGCCGAGTTCCGGCGAGCGGCCCTGACGCTCAAGGATTTCCGCGGTTTCGGCTGGCGGGACGCCCTCCGCCTCCTCCCCTGACGCCCACCGAATCCCCGCGGCCGTTGACATACTCCCGATAGCGCGAGGGGTCCTGTCAGGGATGGGACCCATCGGGCCTGCGGCCGGCCCGGCGGCTTCGCGCCGGTTCCTCCTCGTCCCGATCCAGACCCATCCCTGCCACCCCTCGCGCAACCTTATCGGTACTATGTTGATTTCGAAATATTTGACCGCATCGCAAGGAGGGTCTACGTCTGATAAGTAGAAACTGGCGCGGCGGGTGACGGCGATGGGTATGATCGGGCCGAGGAGCAACCAGGGCGAAGTCCCTGGGGCGGCCGCAGGCCCGATGGGCCCCATCGCCGGCAGGCCCTGCCGCGACAGTTTCTTATTAGGGGTGCCAGTTCCTGCTATGCCGGACGGCGGGAGCGGGCTAGGACGCGGGCGTAGACGAGGAGGCCGAGCATCGAGGCGATGCCCACGGCCGCGAACCAGTACCATATGCGGTCGGGGCGGAAGCGCTCGAAGAGCAGTCGGGTCAGCTCGCTCCCGGAAACGCCCATCTTCCCGGCCAGCGTAGGGAGGATATCCTCCTTAGGTAGGGCCGCGACGGCATCCGGAGTCATCTGGAAATCGCCGCGCAGCACCTGCTTGGCGAGATTGGTCTTGTCGCCGTAGAATTCGTAGAGGTGCCCCCCGAGCTTGCTGCCGATGCCCCAGCCCACGGCCAGCGGGACGTTCGCGTAGCCCAGATAGAGGCCTTTCTTCTCGGGCGGGGCCAGGCTCGAGAGGTACTCGAGCTTCTTGGGAGAAGAGGCCATCTCGCCGATGGAGAAGACGAGTATCCCCAGGATGCAGAGCGAGCCGGACATCGAGGCGCCGGCCAGGACGAGGCCGGCGGCCGAGATGAAGATGCCGATGTTGATGGAAGCCAAGGCCGAGAAGCGCGAGAAGAACACGGCCGCGGGGATCATGAGCAGGATGATGCAGCCCGCGTTGATGTTCACCATCCACTCCGGCGGGATGTTCGCGCCCCGCGCGCCCATCTCGACGAAGCGCTCGATGCCGGAGAGCTTTCCGAAGGCCAGGATGACGCCGGAGGAGTCCACCCAGTCGTCGATGAAGTTGGGGAGTATGTCGAAGAGCTGCATGAACATGAGCCAGAAGCCGGAGAAGAGCAGGAGGAAGGCGATGAGTTTGGGCTCGAAGATGCCCTTGACCGAGCTGACGAGGATCTTGAAGAACTCCCGCACCGGGCTCTCGTCCGTGAAATCGGAGGACTGCATCTTCGGCTTGGGGTCCTCATAGAGGAGCAGGGTGATGAAGTTCAAGGAGACGACCACCGCGTTGGCGTAGAAGACGTAGCTCCAGGACATCATCCGGAGATATCCGGCCACCCACGGCCCGATGAACCCGCCGATGTTGACCATCTGATAGAAGACGCCCCAGCCCAGGGCCGCGTGCTTCTCATCGAGGGAGTGCGCGATGGTCCCCTGGACTCCCGGCTTGAACACCGCGGTGCCCGTGGCGAGCATCATGCAGCCCCAGAAGAAGCCCCAATAACTCGTCTGCGTCGCCATGAGGAGATAGCCGGCGATCTTGAGGACGATGGAGAAGGCGATGGTCTTCTTGTAGCCGTAGCGGTCCGCGTAGCCGCCCGTGAACATGGGGAGCAGGGATTGGATCAAGGCCCACCAGGCGTAGATGCTGCCTTTCTGCAGATGGGTGAATTCGAGCCCGCCCTTGCTCGCGGCGTCCACGATGTAGATGGAGAGCACGGCCCGCACGCCGTAATACGCCCAGCGCTCCAGGAGCTCCATGATGTTCGCGAACCATAAAGCCCTGTTGAAGCTCTTCAGCTTCTGGAGTATCGTTTCCGGAGGAGTCAACTAAATATCCACTTGGTGACGAAGCCGAGCAGCCCCCCCACCACTGCCCCGACGGCCATGCCGATCGGCCCGCCGGCCAAGCCCCCGAGCACCGCCCCATAGGCCGCCCCGGCCCCTTCCATGAGGTAGTCCTTCTTGACGAGATAGCCCGCCCCGCCCAGGGCCGCGGCGCCCAGCAGGACCCCCATCGGGCCGCCCATCAAGCCCCCGGCGATCGCGCCCGCCGCCGCCCCCCCAAGGGGGAAGGCCCAGGACTTGAGTGCTCCTAAAACGCCTCCCTCCTCCTCATCGCCGGGAGCAGGGGGCTCGGAGGTCCTCAAGCCCCCGCTCCGGGAGTTCCCACCGGAGAGATTCGTCCGGCCCGACCCTTTGTAGCCGCGCGCGTCCACCGTGCCGCCGCGAGAGGAGGCCCCGTCGAAACCCGCGGAAGCCCCGCCCTTCACGGACTCGGAGCGCCCCGACCCGGCGGCCGACCGGCTAGATTCCACCGCGTTGCGCAGATCCCGAGAACGCCCCGCGGAGAAAGACCCGGCGCGAGCGTCCACCGCCCACCCGGCGAAAGCGAGCGCGGTCAATCCAGGCAAGAGCGCGAACCTCGTCATTTCATCCTCCCGGGCGTCCGGAACGCCCGTCATCATCAACTATGTGCGGCGCAAGACGACTTGCCCTGGGGCAAGGGTCCCAGCCCCGTGCAGGTCCTTCGGTCCATCCCGCCGTGCTCTCGGAATTTTATATACTCCACTCATGATACTACCGACGATATTGGAACGCTGGAACCAGGGCTCGGCCACCAGCTACGACATCTTCTCGCGCCTCCTCAAGGAGCGCATCGTGTTCGTGGGCGGCTGGGAGGGCGCCATGACCACGGACTCCGCCAATCTCATCATCGCCCAGCTCCTCTATCTGGAGGCGGAGGATCCCGACAAGGACATCAACCTCTACATCAACTCGCCCGGAGGCATGGTCTCCGCCGGGCTCGCGGTCTACGACACCATGCAGTACATCAAGGCCCCGATCACCACCATCTGCGTGGGCATGGCCATGTCCTTCGGCGCCGTGCTCCTCGCCGCCGGGACCCCGGGACGCAGGTTCACCCTCCCCTATTCCCGGATCATGATCCACCAGCCCCTCATCTACGGGGGCCTTTCCGGCCAGGCCACGGACATCTCCATCGAAGCCCGGGAGATGGAGCAGACGAAGGCGCGCCTGGCCAAGATCCTCTCCCTGCACACCGGGCAGACGATGGAGAAGCTCACCGCGGACATGGAGCGCAATTACTACATGTCCGCCAAGGAAGCCAAGGCTTACGGCGTCGTCGACGAGATCATCACCACGCGCAAATGACCGAGACCGGCGATAAGAAGCCTTCCCGCCTGCCCCTGCTGGCCGTGCGCGACCTGGTCGTGTTCCCGCACATGTCCGTCCCCCTCTCGGTGGGACGGCAGAAGTCCATCAAGGCGCTGGAGGCCGCGGTGGGCAAGCTCGTGGCCGTCACGGCCCAGAAGCGGGCGGACATCGAGGAGCCGCAGGCCGCGGACATGTATCCCGTCGGCGTCGTGGCCGAGGTGGCCCAGTTCCTGCGCATGCCCGATGGGACGCTCAAGGTCTTCCTCCAAGGCCTCACCCGCGCCCGCCTGGTGGAGCCGCGCCTCGTCGAAGGCGGCTACTGGGAGACCGGCCTCTCCTACGGCTCGGAGTCCTGGACTTTCTCCCCGAAGCTCGAAGCGCTCACCCGGCAGGCCCTGACCCACTTCGAGACCCTCGCGCGCATGAGGCGCAATTCCCCCCCCGAGGCGGTCAGCGCGCTGCGCCAGATCACCGACCCCTCGCGCCTCTGCGACACCCTCGCCGCCCACGCCATCCTCAAGCACGGCGACCGCCAGTCCCTCCTGGAGCTCGAGCACCCGGAGAAGCGCCTTGAGCGCCTGGTGGAACTCCTGGAGGCGGAGCTCGAGATCAGCAGCCTGGAGCGCCGCATCCACACCCGGGTGCAATCCCAGATACAGAAGAACCAGAAGGAATACTACCTGACGGAGCAGATGAAGGCCATCCAAAAAGAGCTCCGCCAGAAAGACGACTTCGCCAAGGAGCTCGACGAGCTCCGCGCCAAGGTGGCCGAGGCCAAGATGCCTCCCGCCGCCTTGGAGGCCAGCCTCAAGGACCTCGAGCGCCTCTCCAAGATGATGCCCTTCTCCCCGGAGGCCACCGTCTGCCGCACCTATCTCGACTGGATGGTGAGCCTCCCCTGGTCCAAGAAGACGCGCGACAACCTCGACATCCGGCGCGCGGCCGCGATCCTCGACGAGGACCACTACGGGCTCGAGAAGGCCAAGGACAGGGTGCTCGAATACCTCGCGGTCTGCCGGCTCACCCGGAAGCTGCGCGGGCCCATCCTCTGCTTCGTCGGCCCCCCCGGCGTGGGCAAGACCTCCATGGGCCGCTCCATCGCCCGCGCCATGAACCGGCGCTTCGCCCGCGTGGCCCTGGGCGGCGTGCGCGACGAGGCGGAGCTGCGCGGCCACCGCCGCACCTACATCGGCTCCCTGCCCGGGCGCATCCTCCAGTCCATGCGCAAGGCCAAGAGCCGCAACCCGGTCTTCCTCCTCGATGAGATCGACAAGATGGGCATGGATTGGCGCGGCGACCCGGCCTCGGCCCTGCTCGAGGTCCTCGACCCCGAGCAGAACTCGACCTTCGTCGACCATTATCTCGACGTGGAGTTCGACCTCTCCTCGGTGATGTTCCTCTGCACGGCCAACAGCCTCGACGGCATCCCCGTGGCGCTCCAGGACCGCCTCGAGATCATCCGCTTCCCCGGCTACACCCAGCGGGAGAAGCTCTCCATCGCCAAGGAGTTCCTCATCCCCAAGCAGCTCTCCGAGCACGGCCTCAAGCCGGGACGGCTCGCCTTCCAGGACCCGGCCCTGCTGCGCATCATCTCGGAATACACCCGCGAGGCCGGGGTCCGCAGCCTCGAGCGCGAGATCGCGCAGGCCTGCCGCAAGTCCGCGCGCCGCATCGTGGAGAACGCCTCCGAACGCGTCGAGATCACCGCCGCGGACCTGCCCCGCTCCCTCGGCGTTCCAAAATTTCCCCCGGAGGAGAACTCCCATAACGCGGTCGGGGTCTCCACCGGGCTGGCCTGGACCGAGGCGGGCGGCACCCTTCTGGCCGTCGAGGTGCTCTCCTATCCGGGCAAGGGAGATATCCAGCTGACGGGCAAACTGGGGACGGTGATGCAGGAATCGGCCAAAGCGGCGCTCTCCTATGTCCGCTCCCGGGCCTCCGCGCTCGGCATCGCGCCGTCCTTTTTCAAGAACACCTCCTTCCACATCCATGTCCCGGAAGGAGCGGTGCCCAAGGACGGACCCTCGGCCGGAACGGCCATCGCCGCCGCCCTCGCCAGCCACCTCACGGGCAGGACCGTCCTCCCCGGGGTGGCCATGACCGGAGAGATCACCCTCCAAGGCCGCGTCCTCGCCATCGGCGGGCTCAAGGAGAAGGTCCTGGCCGCGCACCGCCAAGGGATCAAGACGGTGCTCTTCCCGAAGACCAACGCCAAGGACCTCGAGGAGATCCCCAAGGAGGTCCTCTCGGAGCTGGAGATGACGGCCGTCGACAATCTGGAGGAGGTGTTCGCCCGCTCCCTGGCGCCGGAGAGCGCGCGCGCCAAGCGCCGCGCCCCCGCTTGGGCGCCGGCGCCCAAGCGCGCGGAGGCCCCGGGCTACACGGCGCCCCGTGCCTGACGCCCGCCGATCCTGCTCCGCTAGTGTAGTGTCCCATTATTCCCTTTACTTTTGGAGGCCCGAGATTGAGGAAAGCGCTA
>CAYWAR010000089.1:0-8311 GCA_964455765.1 uncultured Elusimicrobia bacterium | reverse complement strand
CCGCTGAGCAATTCTCGAAGAGCGGCCCCATCCCCGCGGGTATTCAGGCTCGAATGGGCCCTTTCCAGCTTGGGATAGAGCCCTCCCGCATATGCGTTCCTGGTCGTTTTCAGGGCCAGCCAGGACCGGAAGCCCTCCAGCATGCCGGAGGCGGGAGGTACGGTCTGCTGGGCTCGTTGGGCTTTCCTATCCAGGACTTGCAGGACGAAGACGGAGGCGGCGAGTCTTGCCTTTAGGACGTTTTCGACTTGAGCCATGCTTGCGCGAGTTGACGGATCCTTTGGTTCGGCCGCTGAGGGTTGCTTGGTCTTGGGGGCGCCGTATGCAAGATTGACGGTTAGAAATAGCACGCCGACATAAAACGAAGCCAGCCCATATATTGGGATGCCGGCTAACGGCTTCTTGCTTGCGCCAAATACGGTTCTCATGCCTCTATGAAGTCAAGTTTCCCCAGCGGTAGCCATGCACCGCATCAATAACGCGAGGACAAGCGCTTCGAAGGGTCGGCGCATGAGATTCCCCTATGTAGATACCATGGAAGCCGGGGTTTGTCAAGGCGGGATGCCTCGACGCTTTCCGCGGATTTCCCATGGAAAATCCGCGGAAAGCGGAGCGTGCGGTTATTGCGCCAGGGCCTTCAATTCGGCCGCGGCGGCCGCGTTGCCGGGCTCGAGGGCCAGGGCCGAGCGCAGGATCGCGGCGGCCTCCTGGGCCTTCCCCAGCCTCTTGAGGGCTTGGGCGAGATTGACCATGGCCGCCGCGTTGCGGGGCTCCTTGGCGAGCACCCGCCGCAGGTCGGCCTCGGCCTTGGAGGCGTCGCCCGAGAGGAGCTCGAGGTTCCCCAGATAGAACCGCGAGCGCGCGTCCTCCGGGAAATGGTCCGCTACCCGCCGCGCCAAGGCCAGGGCCTCGGGCCCGTAGCGGCGGGCCTGCAGGAGCGCTTCCAGCCTGCGGAACTCGCCCACCTGGGCGAGCACCTCGGGCGGACGGCGGCCCGATTGGGCCAGGGAAGTGCGCAGATTCCTCTCGGCGAGCTCCATGTGCGGCTGGCGGCGCAATACCCCGGCGTAGACCTGCTCCGCCTTCTCGTACTCACGGCCCAGGCTGTAGAGATAGCCGAGGTTGTTGCTGAAATGGGGGTTGTCCGGAAAGAGACGGACGGAACTCTCCAGCAGGGCGACGGCGAGGTCGCGGTTCTTGGCCGCGTCGCGCACGAGGAAGGTGGCGAAGCTCAGATGGAGGTCGTGGGAGACGGGGTTGATGAGCCAGGACATGAGGTAGTTCTTGAGCGCTCCGTCCCGGTCCTCGAGCCGGTTGCCCAGGACGCTGGCCAAGTTGTAATAGATCTCATCGTAGCCGGCGTTGGCCTTCAAGGCCTCGCGGTAGGCCCAGACGGCCTTCTGCGCTCCATCGGTGCGCGCGTAGGCGTTGCCGAGCTCGTAGTTCGTGTTCACCTCGCGGGGATGGGCCCGGTAGGCCAGCTCGAGCTGCTCGATGGCCTGGGGGAAACGAGACCCGCGCAGGAGCTTGAAGCCCATGAAATAATGGGTCTCCCTCCGCCACATCCTCACTCCCTGCCAGCCGGCCCAGCCCAGCCCCAGTGCCGCGACCCCGGCGAGCGCGAGCGCCCCGGGCCGGGGAAGGGAGAGACGCCGCGTCCAACCCTGCTCCCAGGACAGGCGCCCCATCACGATGCCGGCCTGCCACCAGAAGAGGAAGGCCGGGACCGCGAAATGCAGGGATACGTTGAGCAGGTTGTCGACGAGCATGCCGGCCACGCCCGCCGCGGAGCAATAGAGCCAGAGGGAGGTCCCCCCGCCCCCGGCCTCCTTGCCGCCGCGGGGGGCCTTGGCGGGGATGGCGGCCACGGAGCGGAAGAACACGGTCCAGGTCCAGAGCAGTATCCCCACCCCCAGGATGCCGGTCTGCGCCCAGGCCTCGAAGATCTCGTTGTGCCCGTTGTTGGCGTGGGTGCGGGCGATGCGGAAGAATTCGAACATATCCAGGAGATGACCCTGATAGAACGGGTAGAACAGCTCGAAAAGGCCGAAGCCCTTCCCGAAAAGCGGGTTTTCGGCCCCCATCTGCCACGCGCAGGACCAGATCAGGACGCGCTGCCACCAGGGGCTATAGACGCTCGTCTTGTCGGCGATGAGCGCCATCTCGGAGAGGCGGCCGATGACGCTGGACCCGTAGCCCGCCACCACGCTCTGAGGCCAGAGCAGGGCCATCAGCAGGCCGGCGGTCCCGACGAGGCCCGTGAACTCGGGGTCGGCGCGCAGCAGGCGCCGGACCTCCGGGGAGAGAGCGAGCATGCCGAAGGCCGCCGCGGCCCCGAACCACGAGGAGCGCGTCAGACTGCAGAGCAGGCAGGCCTCGAAGGTCAGGAAGCACACGGCGTAGAGGACCCTCTGCGCGCGCGCGCGCGCCTTGAGGTAGTAGGCCGCGGCCAAGGGAAGGAGCATCACCATGTAGGAGGACATGAAGTTCGGGTTGCCGAAGGTGGACACGGACCTCCCGCCGTAGGGGTTGAGCGTCTTCGCCCAGATGAACTCGAAGCCGAAATATTGGAGCACCCCGTAGGCCGCCCCGAGGAAGCCCGCGCTCAGCGCGGCGTGCCAGAGCGGGTGGACCCCTCCGGCTCTCGCGAGCCAGAGCACGCAGGCCGTCCCGCCCAGCCAGAGCAGTCCGCCGTAGGGATCCCAGACATGCGGCCAGATCCGGGCCACTCCCGCCGCCGTCCCGGAGCGCATCTGCGGGAAGGCGAGCCAGAGAGCCCCCCAGAAGAGCGAGAAGGCGGCCCAGCCCCACGCGGAAGGCGCCTCCTCGCCCAGGTCCCCGGCGCAGACCGCGGCCAGGAGGAAGGGGAAGAAGCCGTTGACCACCGTGAAGTAGAAGACCCGGAAGCCCTCCGAGGCGATGGACTCGCGGTAGAAGGCGGCGTGGCCGAAGTAGGAGAGCGCCCAGCTCAGGACGCAGGCTCCCAGCCAGAAGGCCCACGGCAGGTCCAGAGGCGTGCGGGGGAGCGTCCAGCCTCCGGAGAGCGCCCCATGGAGCAGCCACAGCGCCCCGGCGGCGCACACCCCCATGTGAAGGAGGGCGATCTGGGTGATGTAGGGGTTGCGCGTGAGGTCCGTGAAGAACAGGAGGGGGCAGACGAAGTGGACCGCGGCCAGGAGGAGGGTGGCCGCGCGCATTATTTCTGTATGACCTCGAGCAAGGGGGCCTTCTGGCCCTCCGCGCCCGTGATCTCCACGATCTTGAGCTTGCCCTCGTTCTTGGCCCGCGCGTAGACCACCTGGAGGTTCTTCATCGCGAAATCGTTCTTCGGGTCCAGCCGCAGGGCGTCCTTGTACGCCCGCTCCGAGCCCCCGAGATCCCCCTTCATGAAATAGGCGTTGCCGAGCTGGAGGTGCACGTCCACCATGTCGTGCTTGTGGTTGAAGGCCCCGCCGCGGTCCTTGAGCTCCTGATACGCCAGTATGGTGCGCCGCAAGCCGGGGCGGGCGGAGAGCGCGGGGTCCACCTCGCATTCGCGCGCCTCCAGCAGGCCGTTGTACACCTCGATCGCCTTGTCGTACTGGCGCCGGATCATGTAGACCTGGCCCATCCGGAAATAGTTGGGCGGGAACACCGGATCGATGTTCCGGTACATCTGGAACCAATGCAGGGCGGTGTCCAGCTCCTTCTCCGCCTGCTCCTGGTTTCCGCGGGAACGCTCCCAGTCCGCCTTTTTCAGGTGGAGCACCCCCATCTGGTGGTGCATCTGCACGTAATTGGGCGCGTTGGCGCGAACCTCCGCGTAGGCGTCGCCGGCGCGCTCGAAATCATCCCGGGGCTTGTCGTCGGAGTCCCCCCAGTTCGGGTTGTAGAGCTTGGTCATGTTGAAGCGGTCGTTGAAGACGTTGCCCTTGAAGTAGTAGGACATGACGAAGGCGGGGTTGAGCTTGCCCACGATGAGATAGTTCTTGAGCGCCATGTCCCAATCCTGCCGCTTGGAGAAGAAGATGGCGATGTTGTGGTGGACGTCGGCGCGGAAATGCCCCCAGGTGCGCTCCAAAGGAAACACCATCAGGCCGATGAGGATGGGGACCAGCGCGTTGCGGGAGAGGAAAGCGGTGCGGGCGAAGATGAAGCCCTGCGCGGCCACGCAGAAGACGAAGCAGAGCCAGGCGATCCACCACTGGAGCACCTCGCCGCCGTAGCCCAGCTTGAAGAGCGGGCCCTGGAGCTCGTTGAACTGGCGCAGGAGGCTGGTGCCGATGTAGCCCAGCCCGCCCCAGGCTCCCAGCCGAGCGGGCCAGATCAGGAACCGCGAGATCGAATCCCAAAGGGAGGGCTCTCCCTCCTCCTTATCCTCCGAGGCGTCCCGGACGGCGTGGAGCTCGGCCAGCGACACGCCCCGGGAGAGGTTGACCACCAGGCCCGAGAGCAGGCCGAGATAGACCCCGGAGGAGACGAAGCGCATGCTCACGTCGAAGAAATTATGGGCGAGCATCCCCTGCATGGCGATGAGATAGCCCAGCAGGTCGTAGGCCTGGGGAGGCGCGCGCTGGCCCTTCTTGAGGCTTCCCGTCATCTGGCCCAAGGCCCGGTAGGCCACCACGCAGGTGCTCAGGATCAGCCAGATGAATATCCCGAAGCCCAGGATGCCCTCGTCAAAGAGCACCTCGAGGTACTCGTTCTCGGAATGGTCGGTCTCCGTGTTGTGCTTGCCCTCGATGTGGAAGATCGGCGGGCGGCGGAAGGCGGGGTAGACGACCCAGAAGGACCCCAGCCCCGTCCCGAGGATGGGCTGGGTCATGATCATCTCCCAGGTCGCCTCCCAAGTGAAGAGACGGAAGTTCACCGAGGTGAACGCTGAGTGCGCGAGCTTGTTGAAGACCGCGGCGCCCACCAGGACCGTGAGCAGGGAGAAGGCGAGGGCCAAGCGGCGCCAGTAGGCCATGATCCAGTCCCGATTGAAGAACCAGAGATAGGTGGAGATGAGGAGCATCAGGGAGATCGCGAAGCCGATCCAGGCCCCCTTGGTGGTGGTGCCCCACAAGGTGAAGAGGTTGAGCGCGACGAGCGGGACGAGCTTGAGCTCCCTCGTCTTCACAAGCTGGGACACGATGATGGGGAACATGATGACGAGGTAATCGGCGAAGAAGTTGGGATTGCCGAAAGTGGAGAAGACGCGGTCGCCGAACGCGCCGCGCCAGATGAAGGGGTCGGGACCCTTGCCGGGGCCGGGCGGGAAGAAGCTGATGTCGAACCACTGCAGGAACCCGTAGCCGATGCTCACCGCCGCGGTCCAGATGAGGATGCGCGTCATCCGCCCCACCGCCTTCTCATGGAACTCCCGGATGACGATGAGAGGCACCGTCATGTAGAAGATGCGCCTCAGGAAGAAGTCCAAGGAGGAGTACTTATACGGCGCGTGGATGTAAGAGAGTATCCCGTAGGCGAAATACGCGAGGAACGGCGCCAGACAGACGAGGTCGTTCTTCGAGAACGCCCCCCGCCCCTCCTCGATGAGCCGGGAGATCCAGAGCGCCAGGAGGCAGACCCCGCCCATCTGGACGAGGGTGATCTTCACCTGGGCCGAATCATAGGTGCGCAGATAGAAGGAGTCGGAGATGAGGAAATAGAGCAGGGGCAGCCACCAGAGGAGGGCCTTATGCGCGAAGGCCGAGGCTGGAGCGACGGGGTCCTGCGGAGGCTTGGCGGCTTGCCTGGGGTTGGCCATGAATCAGCGGCAATGATATCTGAATTCGCCGGTTTGCGCAAGAAACGCCCGGCGGGCGGCTTGGGAAACGTCAGAGGCGGTAAACCTCGCGGCGGTTCCCGACCCGAAGGACCAGGATCAACGGCAGGCGGTCTTCGATGCGCGCGATGATCCGGTAATCGCCGACACGGTACTTCCAGAACTCCCCCAGCCTCGACCCCTTGAGGGCCGAGCCCAGGCGGCGGGGGTCGCCGGAGGGAGCGATGCGCTCGAAAAGGAACTTGAGGATGCGCCTGGATGACTGGGGATCGAGCTTGCCGAGTTCAAGCGCCGCCGATGGGTCGAATTCAATGCGCCAAGCCATGCCGCTTCATCAGTTTTCCCAAAGACACAGTCCGCCTGCGGCCGGCGCGGATCCCGATGAGGCGTTTTTCGGCGAGATAGAGGTCTTCGAGGTCGTCGAGATGATCCAGGATCGCCTCCCGAACGTAGTAACTCTTCGTCCTCCCCGTGGACTTGGAGAGGGCGTCGAGCCTGGACTCGATTGCAAGCGGCAGTCGTATCGCGAGCATGGCGCATCACCCCCGGTGTTATACAAGTATAACAGGCGGAGGAGAGCTTATCAAGGGGAAAACATCAGCCGGGGATGGGATTCGAACCCACAACCTATCGCTTACGAAGCGATTGCTCTACCGTTGAGCTACCCCGGCGTCCGGGGAGACTATACCAAACTCCTTTCAAATTCCGCCACCGGCGGAGTTTGAAAGGAGTTTGGATTCATTGCAGCTTGCGGCCGTTGAAGCGGCACGCCCCGCCGAGTTCCGCGTAGCTGTCCTCATAGAGCCCCTGGCAGTCGTCCCTGCTCATGCAGCGCCGGGCCCCCTCCAACTGTCCGGTGGAGCATTGGCACCAGCCCTTGCCTTCGCCGCAATCCTCCTTGGCCGGCGCGCGCGGCGCCGGGGAGGCTTCCTGCTCCCTTCTCGGCTTGGGAGGAGACGAGGCGGGGCGGGAAGTCTGCTTGGACAACTCCCGGAGGAGGGCCTCGATGTCCCTGCGCAGACCCCCCTCCTTCTCCGCCGCCGCGGCCTGCGCCAGGGCGGGGATCACCCGGCGGTCCTTGACGAAGGCCAGCCCCCGCAGCGCAACCTCGCGCATGGCCAAGCTCGGGTCCTCCAAGAGCAGCCGCGCGAGCAGCCGGGCCGCCTCGGGGTCTCCCCCGCGCGCCGGGGCGGTGGAGAGGGCCGCGCACGCGGCCAGCCTCCCGGCTTCCCAGACCTCCTCGAATAGATACTTCTCCAGCCGGGAAAGAGCCTCTCCCCCGGGCCGGCCGGCCACGAAGACCGCGGCCTCGCGCCTCACCTTCGGGTCGAAATCGTTGGACATCGCGGCCGATAGCGCGGGATAGGAAACGGGGGCATTGAGCGCTCCCAAGCGGCGCGCGATGGCCAGGCGCAGGGCGGAGGAAGGTTCCTGGGGCAGGGCCGCGGCGAGCGCCTCGATGTCCGCGGCCTCCTCCGACTCCAGAAGCCGAGCGAGGTCGGCCTTGGGCGCGGGCTCGGCGGGAGCGGCGCCGACGAGCGCCTGCGTGGACGCGACCACGGCGGGCGGCGGGGATGCCGGGAGGACCGTCGCGGTCGACTCGATCACTGCGGGCGCCGTGGAATCGAAGACGGCCGTCGGGACGGGCGTGGACTGGGCTACGGAGTCTTGGGCCAAGGAGCTCGCGGGGACCAGAGCGGTGGAAAGCGCGCCGAGGGCCAGAGCCCCTGAAGCGAGAAGCATGCGCGGCCTTCGCGCGGCCGGGGCGGCGATCACGGCTCCTCCCATCCGCCTTTCTCCAAGGAACGGTAGGCCGCTTCCACCACCTTCAGGTCCCGCAGACCCTCCGGCGCGCCGACCGCGGGTTCGGCTTCCCCCCGGAGCACTTCGAGGAAATGCCGGGCGAGCGCGCGGCGGCCGAGCGGATCGGCCGTTTCCACGGGAAGGACCTCGGACCTCCCGTCCTTGTTCCAGACGATGCCGGGGGCATCCATGACAAAGGACATGGACCCCTGCGAGCCTTCGATGAACAGGGTCGGGATGGAACGGTCCCAGTCCCGCGCCCAGGAGACCTCCAGGACCGCCGCCCCGGCGTCGCGCAATTCCAAGGAGAGCTCGAACTCGGACTCGCCCTCCATCTCCGCGATCGGGCGGCGCGCCGCGTCGAGCCTCGCGCGCCGGACCGGGCCCAGGAGCGTCTCCAGGAGTCGGAGATAATGCGGGCCCATGTCCGCCAACAGGCCGCCGCCCATGAGCCGCCGGTCCAAGCGCCACCCGCTCGGGGAGTATCTCTTCCTGTGGACGGCGCGCGCCGACCGCACGGCCCCGAGCCCTCCGGCTTTCAGGGCGGCGCGCATGGGGCCTATGGCCGGCAGGAACGCGTAATTCTCACCCAGAAGGAATCTCCCCCGGCTCGCGGCCGCGGCAAGGGCGATCCTCTCTCCCTCCCCGGAAGACCGGGCGAGCGGTTTCTCGAGAAGGAGGGACTTCCCCGCACGCAGGACGGCCTCGGCCCCCTCCGCGTGCCGGTGATGCGGGGTGCAGAGGACCATCCCGTCGACG
>CAYWAR010000088.1:0-8403 GCA_964455765.1 uncultured Elusimicrobia bacterium | reverse complement strand
ACTGGAAATCCAAGTCCTCCATCGACGACACCTTGGACGTGTTCCCCTGCCACGGAGTGGGCGGCATCACGGGCATGCTCGCCACCGCCGTCTTCGCGGAGAAGGGCGGCTTGATCCATGGAGAGACCTCCCTTTTCCTCACGCACCTCGCGGCCATGGCGATCGTGGGGATATTCTCTTTCGGCGGCTCCTGGCTGCTCTACCTCATCGTGGACTCGGTGATCCCCCTGCGCGTACCCCCCGAGCAGGAGGAAGCCGGCCTGGACATCAGCCAGCATGGGGAGAGGTTGATTTGACCGGTTCCTACAAGCCTGGCACCTGGTCAGTGGAGCTTTACTCCTCTGACCCTGGACAACGGCAAGGAATCTGACTGATAAATTATCGATATGATGGTTATCATTTTTTATACTGACTGACGTCACGGCTTGAATTTTTCATATAAACACTATATAATATCAATGTCAGAAGAAAAAGAAATAATGCCTGACACCCTAAAAGAGCGCCCCCCACGGGAGGTGCCGGCCTCCAACGACCCGGCCTTGAAATTCGACCGGGATCTGCTCCTGCGCATGCACCGCATCATGGTGCGCACGCGCGTCCTGGAGGAACGCCTCATCAAGATGAGCAAGGGCGGCGAGGGCTTCTTCTGGATCGGCGGCCCCGGAGAGGAGGCTTTCAATGTCCCCCTGGGGTTCCTGATAAAGAAAGGCTCCGGGGTCGAGAACGATTTCCTCCATTTCCACTACCGCTCCAGCGCCACCCTGCTGGCCATGGGCGCCGATCCTGTCGACAGCCTCCGGCAGATGCGCTCCACGGGCACCGACCCCTACTCCAAGGGACGCCAATTCGTCAACCACTACGCGATCCCGGAATGGAACGTGGTCCCGGTCTCCCCCACCATCGAGACCCAATACCTGACCGCCATAGGCACGGGGATCGCCCAGGCGCGCGCGGGCGGGGAGGGCATCACCATCGTGACCGGCGGCGACGCCGGCACCGCCGAGGGCGATTTCCACTCCTGCCTGGTCTGGGCGAACCGCCCGGCCCTGCGCCTTCCCATCCTCATGCTCGTGGTCAACAACGGCTACGGCATCTCCACGCCCTGGCGGGACCAGTTCGGCCTGAAAAAGCTCTCGGATTGGTCGAAGGCTTTCGACATGCCCGGCAAGACCATCGATGGCAACGATCCGATCGTTTCCTACCACGCTCTCAAGGAAGCCATGGCGTACGTGCGCAAGGAGCGCAAGCCCTATCTGCTCGAAGCCCAGACCAGCCGCCTCTACGGCCACTCCTCCTCCTCCGGAGCCAACCGCGTGGCCGAGCCGGACTGCATCCCCATGCTCGAAGAGCGGCTCATCCGCCTGGGCCTGGGCACGCAGGAGCAGTTCGAGGGCGTGTGGCTCGAGGAGCGCAACGCCGTGCACGCCGCGCACCAGACGGTGCGCCAGGAGCCCTACCCGGACCCGGCCTCGATCTGGGACGACGTCTTCTCCGGGCCCCTGCCCGAGTCTTATCCGCGCAAGGGAGGGAGCTGATCCATGGCCAACATGGCCCAGGCCATCCGCCTCGCCCTCCATTATGGAGAGAAGCACCTGGGGGTCACGGAGATATTCGGCGAGGATGTCGGCCCGCCCCTGGGAGGCGTGTTTACCGTGACCCAAGGGCTCAAGACGGCCTGGAACTCCCCGCTCGATGAGCGGGGCATACTCGGCGCGGCCCTGGGCCTGGCCTGGGCCGGGCGGCGCTGCGTGGCCGAGGTGCAGTTCGTGGACTACATCTTCAACGCCATCGACGTTCTCAAGCTCAGCGCCAACGGGACTTGGACCTCCGGGGGCCGCTTCAAGACCCCCATGGTCGTGATGACGCCCACGGGCTCGGGCATCCACGGCTCGGTCTACCACTCCCACTCCTTTGACTCCATCGCCACCAAGATACACGGCATGAAGGTGGTCTGCCCCTCGACCCCCTTGGACGCCTACGGCCTGATGCTCTCCGCCATCCGGGACGACAGCCCGGTGCTTTACTTGAAGCCCAAGGCCCTGCTTCGGACCAAGGGCGCGGAGCTCATCCCCGGCGAGCCCGAGGACGAGCGGGAGCTCAAATCCATGATCGACGCCCCCATCGGCGACCGCACCCGCTGGCAGCCCCGCTGGCCCGAGGTGAGGGACTACGCCGTGCCCATCGGCGAGGCCAAGCTGGCCCGGGAAGGCTCCGACGCCACGGTGGTGGTCCACGGCCGGCTCGCGCCCGTGGCCCTGGAAGTCGCGCAGGAGTTGTCCGCGCAGGGCGCCGGCGAGGTGGAGGTCCTGGACCTGCGCTCGCTCATCCCTTACGACTGGGACCGCGTGAGCGCCTCCATCCGCAAAACCGGACGCGTGCTCTTCCTCAACGAGGAGACCGAGATCACGAATTTCGGCGAGCACCTCATCCGCCGCACCGTCGATGAATTGTTCTACGAGCTCAAGGTCCGGCCCAGGCTGTTGGCCGGGAAAGCCGTGCCGGGCATCGGCCTATCGCCCGGCCTGGAATACGCGACCGTCCCCCAGAAGCCCGACGTGGAGCGCGTCCTGCGCGACCTGCTGGCCGAACCCGCCTAAGCGTCGAAGCGGTAGCCGATCCCCCGCACGCTGACGATGCGCTTGGCCAGGGAAGGGCCGAGTTTCTTGCGCAGGCGGGAGATATGGGTCTCGACGGTATGGGGGTCATTGTAGTCGGCGAGGTCGTAGCCCCACACGGCCTCGAGGAGGAAGCCGGGCTTGAGCACCCGTCCCGGCCGGGAGAGGAGCAGGGCCAGAAGGTCGAATTCCTTGCGCGCGAGCTCCACGGCCTCGCCGGAGACCTTGACCGTGCGCCCCTCCGGGTCGAGGGCGATGCCGCAGCGCTTCTGGATGGTGAGAGATTCCTCCTCATGGTCGTAGCGCCTGAGCACGGCCCGGATGCGGGCGAGGAGCACCTTCATCGGGAAAGGCTTGGCGATATAATCGTCGGCGCCGCCCTCGAGACCGGAGACCACGTCCTTCTCCTCGATCATCTCCCCGGACATGATGATGATGGGGATGCTCCGCGTCTCCCTCTTCTTCTTAAGGATGCGGCAGACCTCGTGGCCGGTGAGCCCCGGCATCATGGCGTCGACGACGATGAGGTCGGGACGGCTCTCGGAGGCGATGAGCAGGGCGTCGGAGCCGTCGGCGGCGAGCAGGGTCTCGAAGCCCTCAACCCCGAGGAAACGGGCGACCGCCTTGCGCAGGGACTCCACGTCGTCGGCGACCAGTATCCGTTTGGGCATGCGCTTTATTCTACCAATTCCTCCACGCCCATAGGATTAGGTATCATGGGGCCCGATGCGCGTTCTCTCCTGGTTCGCGAAGATAACGCTCCTGCTGGCGGGGCAGGTATTCACGGCTTGGTTCGCCATGCTGGCCGACCCTTTCGCGGGCCTGCTGGTCTTCACCACGGCTTTCCCCTTCCTGGCCGGCCTCCTTTCCGGACGGTATCTGCGCCTGGGGCTCCTCTCGACTTTACTCCCCTTCCTCCCCATCCCCTTGGCGGCGATAGGGTTCACGCTCTACAGAGGGGTCGATATCCCTCTTCCGATCTCAATCGAACAGCTCCCCCCCGAGAGCCCGACGAGTTTCCATGCCCCGGGCGGGGGCTTCGCGAAGGTGGAAGCGCTGGGCCTTCTCTGGATACTGGGCTGGGCCGGGGCGGGCTGGGGGGCCTCGCGTCTGATCTCAAGCCGGCTGGACCCCGCCGATACCCCGAGCCCCGGGCTCTATTAGTCGTCTAGGACAAGGCGCACCCTTTCCAGCAGTTGCCGGGGGGTGAAGGGTTTGTGCAGGATGAAGCGGGGGTCCTGCGGCAGGTCGGATTGCTCTCCGGGGAAGCCCGTCATATAAAGGACCTTGAGCTCCGGGAGTCTCTCCCGGAGCTTGCGCGCCACATCCGGACCCCTGGCGCCGAGCAGGACCACGTCGCTTAGAAGCAGGTCCGGGGGATGGGCGGCCTTCCGCGCCAAGGCCAGAGCCTTCTCGAGCCCGGGGGCGTCCATGACCCGGTACCCGCCCTTCTCCAGCACCCGCCGGATCATCCGGCGGATGGCGTCCTCGTTCTCCACGATGAGGATGGTTTCCGTCCCGGGCCGGGGCGCGGCTTGGGCGGAGGGCGCGGCGGCCGCCGCGGCGGACTGTTCCCGGGGAAAGTACAAGGCGAGCTCCGATCCCTTGCCGGGACTGCTTCTCACCCGGATCGAGCCCTTGCAGCGGCGGAGCACTCCATAGACGATGGCGAGCCCGAGCCCTGTCCCCTTGCCGGCCTCCTTGGTGGTGAAGAACGGCTCGAAGAGCCGGTCGATGACGCCCGCCTCCATGCCGGCCCCGTTGTCGCGCACCGTGAGTCGGACCTGGGGTCCGGCCTCTCCTTTTACCATCATCCCTTCCGCGTCCTCCGGGAGCTCGGAGTCCGCGGTCTCCAACTCGATGACGCCGCCCTGGGGCATGGCGTCGCGGGCGTTGACGACGAGGTTGAGGACGATCTGTTCGAGCTGTCCCGGGTCCGCGAGCACTCGCCCGAGCTCCGGCTGCAGCTTCTCCCGGATCTCCACGCCCTCGCCGACCACCCGACGGAGCAGCTTGAGCTGGTCGGCCACCAGTTCGCTCAGCGAGAGCGCCTTCAGGTCCGCCGGCTTGTTGCGGCTGAAGAGCAGGAGCTGGCGCGTGAGGTTGGCGGCCCTTTGGGCGGCCTTGACGATCTCATCGACGTCCCCGCGGCGCTCGTCCTCGGCCGCCAGGCTCTCCTTCAAGAAGCCCGAGAAGCCGAGTATGGCGGTGAGGAGATTGTTGAAATCATGGGCCACTCCTCCCGCGAGCCTCCCCATGGCCTCGAGCTTCTGCGACTGCAGAAGCCGGCGCTCGAGTTGGTTGCGCTCCGTGAGGTCCCGGAACACCGCGACCGCGCCCGAAAGCCATCCCTTCTCCCGGACCGGAGCGTAGCTGTAGGCGACCGGGAAACTCTTGCCGTCTTTCCTCCAGAAAACCGATTCCCCGCTATAGGGACCGCCTCCGGTGGCGAGCAGATCGTGGAGAGCGCATTCTTCCTCGGGCAGGGGGGAGCCGTCCTCGCGGCTATGGTGGACCAGGGCATGGAGCTTTCGTCCGGTCATTTCCCCGGCCTCATAGCCGAGCATGCGCTCCGCGGCCGGGTTGGCGAAGGCGATGTTCCCCTCGGGCCCCGTGAAGCAGATGCCCTCGCCGGCGTTCTCCAGGATGAGCCGGTTCTGCCGCGTGAGCTCCTCCAAAGACGCGGCGGTCCGGTCGAAGATCAGCCCCAACACCCCGATCTCGTCCCTGCCCTTGAGTCCCGTGCGCGCGCTCAGATCCCCCTCCCCGCGGCGGCGCGCCGCCTCCCCGATTACGGCCAGGGGTCTGAGGATGGAACGCTTGCCGTAGAGGGCGGTCAGTACCGCTCCCAGCAGGAGCGCCAGGGACGAGGAGAAAACGGCCACGAGAAGCCACCGCCTCATCGCGCCGAAGGCCACGCCTTCCGGAGCGCCCAAGAACACGGTGAGGCCCGACGGCTCGGCCGAACCGTGCAGGGGAACGAAGGCGAAGATGCGGCGCACGCCGTCGAGCCCTTCCCCGAAAGCTGTTCCCGTTCTCTCTCGCATGGCCTGCTTGACGATGGCCAGCCCGCCGGCGTCCTTGCCCACCCAGCGAGGACCCTCAGGGACCCGTGCCAATACCACGCCCCGGGAGTCCACGAGCGTAAGCGTCGAACCCGGATGGAAGTCGGTCGTCGATATCATGCGGTTGAGCTGGGACAGGTCCAAGGACAAAACCAGGACTCCCCGGGGGGGGCGTCCCTGCTCGCCTATGGGATAGCCCATGGCCAGGGCCGGCTTGCCGCTCACCCGGCCGATCTGGAATCCGCTCATCGAGAAACGGCCGGAGCGGAAAACGGCCCTGATGTAATCCCGGTCGCCCACGAAGGTTCCCATCGAGCGGCCGGAGGCCGTGCAGACCAGCCTGCCCTCGCCCCCGACCAGCCCTAGGGCGAGATAGGCCGGGTTGCGGCGCACGATCTCCCGGACATGCTTCGAGCAAGCCGCCGGGGAGAGGCCCATGACGCTCTCATTGACGGCGCCGGCGGCCAGCAGAGCCCTAGACGACTCGATGAGCTGCTCGATGTTCCTCGACAAGAGCTGGGCCGAGAGGAACAGTTCATGGCGCGCATCATCGGACATGGTCTTTTGTATCCGATCCAGCATGAAGGCCAACGCGCCGACGATCGGAAGGACCGCGATGCAGACGAGGAGTATCAGCCGTCCGCGCAAGCCGAAATGGAATTTCAAGGTCGGATCGCCGGTCATCATCGCATACGCCACCCTAGCAACAGAAATGCCAAAAAGTGCCCACGCCCGCGGGGCTGGAAGAAATCCCCGTTCCCCCAGTTCATAATATGATTTCCTATGGTATAATGGCGGCGGAAGCGGAAGCTCTCACCCCGCTTCCTACGGGCCCCGGCCTAGGCGCCGGGACGGTGCCGGCCCGGAATCCGTGCTCGGTGCAGTCTACTTGGAGGTGGTCATGATCGGAAGTTCCATCCGTATCGGCGCCGTTGCCTTGCTCGCGCTGCTTACCTCGACCCCGCGGACCAACACGCTCTGCGACGGGTTCCTGCCGCCCAACGACTTGAAGATCCCCATCGGCGCCCTCGATGACAAGGGCATCACCAAGGAGCAGTTCGACAAGGTCATGGACCAGGTCGAGAGGATCTACGCCCCGATCGTTCAAGCCAAAGGCGGCGAGCTCGTCGTCGAGCGCGCCTGGGAAGACTCCACGGTCAACGCCTACGCGCGGCAGAGCGGAAATAAATTCATCATCCACATGTACGGCGGCCTGGCCCGGCACGAGTCCATCACCCAGGACGGCATGGCGCTGGTGGCCTGCCACGAGCTCGGCCATCACATCGGCGGCTTCCCCAAGAAATCCTGGGCCTCCAACGAGGGGCAGGCGGACTATTACGCGAACCTCAAGTGCCTGCGCCGCCTCTTCGCGGACGCGGGCTCCCAGGAGTTCACGCGCATGTCCGGCTCGGACCCGGTCGCGGAGAAGACCTGCGCCCAGTCCTTCCAGAACCCCGCGGAACAGGCGGCCTGCGTGCGCGGCTCCATGGCGGGCTATTCGGTGAGCGCGCTCTTCCGCGCCCTGCGCAACGAGGACAAGGAGCCCCGCTTCGACACCCCGGACCCCAAGGTGGTGACCCGGACCTACGACGCGCATCCAGGCACGCAGTGCCGCATGGACACCTACTACCAGGGCTCGCTCTGCGCCAAGGCGCTCTCCGAGGATGTGAGCGACTCGGACCCCAACAAGGGCACCTGCACGCTCTCCCAGGGCTTCACCTCGGGCATACGCCCCTTCTGCTGGTACAAGCCCCAGGCGAGCGAAGGCGCTCCCCAGCCGGCGGCGCCCATCGGAGCGGCGCCCATCGTGCCGTCTTCCGCGCTCTCGACGCTCCAGAACACGGAGATCTGGAAAGGCCTGTAAGACGGGCTCTGCGAGCCCGTCCCGTTGTCTAATACAAGGAAAGCCGGCATCCGCGGAACGGATGCCGGCTTTCCTTAGGGGATTATCCCTTTCGCAAAACCGCAGTAATACTAGATTCCAGGGACCGAAGCGTCCGAACACCCTACGAATATTTCTATTGACAAGTTGAGTCTATACGGGCTATAATAAACCTATGGCGACAATAAACAGCGTTCTAAAATTAAAGGCCAACTTTAAAACTGGCGAATTCGAGGCAGAGGGTCCTGTCGAGGTAGTTAATCAGCGATTTCAAGAATTCAAGGATGCACTCCAAACTACTTCTCAGAACAGGCCGAACAAGGCTCCTGCAAACCCGTCCGGATTGCCAGAGGTTCCACTTAAAACCGATCCACCATCAGCAGAGCCCGATCCACTACTCGGTCAGATATTCGCTCGGGCAAGAACCGGAAGCGGACTTGAACTAAGAATACCACCGGGCGGAGAAAACGGCTATTGGAAGGTCGCCAATGCTGCCCTGCTCCTGCTCTACGGTTTTAGCCAAGTCCTTGGAGAGCATGAGGTTTCGGCAGTTGCCTTGGCATCTGGACTGCGTGGATCTGCTATTGACACATCCAATTTCCACCGTCCTATAGGACTATTGAAGGACGGAATGCTAATAACAAGCCAGGGAGCAAGGCGGTCCACACGATATAAATTAACCACAAAGGGGATAAATACCTCTAAAAAATTCATTTCTGAACTTTTGAATAAATTAGGGGCCGCTAATGATGCTTACGAGCCAGGAGGAGACATTTTAGAGGGATTATAAAAGAGCGGCACCGAGGGTAACATCCTCGAAAGAAGTACCCTCGGTGCCAGC
>CAYWAR010000087.1:0-8405 GCA_964455765.1 uncultured Elusimicrobia bacterium | reverse complement strand
AACTACCGCATCGAGAAGGAACTCGGGCGCGGCGGCATGGGCTTCGTCTACGAGGCCGTCGACCTCACCCTCCACCGCAAGGTCGCCATCAAGCGCATGCGCCAGGAGATCTCCGCCTCGGGCAAGGAGCTCGACATGTTCCTCTCCGAGGCCCGCATGGTCGCGGCCTTGAAGCACCCCAATCTCGTCGAGATCTACTCCATCGTCCGCGAGGGCTCCCAGGTGCTCCTGGTCTTCGAGTTCGTCTCCGGCCAGGTCCTGCACGCCTTTCTAGACGAGGGCCGGCGCATCTCGCTTCGCTCGACGAAGGGGGTCTTGCGCCAGGTCTGCGGGGCCCTGGACTACGCGCACAGCCGCAAGGTCATCCACCGGGACTTAAAGCCCGCCAACATCATGATCACCCCGGAGGGGGTGGCGAAGGTGATGGACTTCGGGATCGCGCACCAGGCGAAGATGACGGTGGCGCGCATGACGCGCACGGAGGCGTGGGGCACGCCGCCCTACATGGCGCCGGAGCAGGAGCTGGGGACGGTATCGAGGGAATCGGACTTATTCGCCTTGGGTGTGATCTTCTACGAGATGATGACGGGGAAGATGCCCTACGGCGGTCCCAATTTCCTGGCGCAGAAGCAGGAGATGGTGTTCGTGCCGCCCTCGAAGGCCGTGGCGGGGATCCCGGCGGGGGTGGACGGGGTGGTGCGCCGGGCCCTGCAGGCGGAGGTCTCCAAACGCTTTCATAGCGCCGCCGAGTTCATGGCCGCCCTAGAAGCCGTGCCGGATGGGGAAGGCCCGGCCCAGAAGTTCCTGCCGGGATGAGCGCGACACCTTTTCATCCTTGAACGCGTCTAATGATGGCACCGGCATGCGAAGCGGGAACATCCTGGCGATAGCGTCGATCTTGGCAATCTTGGGCCCGGCCGTACGCGCGGCGCAGGAGACTGCGCCGCGGGTCATGGGCTGGAAGGACTGCGTCCTGCTGGCCGCGCAGGAGAACCCCGAACTGCTCTCGGCGCGCCGGGCGGTGGAGGCGGCCCGGTCCCGGCGCCTGGTCAGCTTCAACGGCCTTCTCCCCTCCCTCTCGCTCTCCAACCGCTTGACGGACTCCAAGTCGGCCTCGGGGGACTCGCGCTGGCAGGCCGATGGGACGGCGTCGCTGGACCTCCTCAGCATGGGGAATTACGCGCGCCTGAGCGGCGCGGACGCCGCCGTGAGCCGCGCCGAGGCGGACCTGAGGCTCCAGTCCGCGGACCTGCGCTTGGCCCTGCGCAAGGCGTTCACGGAACTGCTCTTCGCCCAGGAGGTCGTCGCGGTATCGAATAAGATACGCGAGATCCGCCGGCAGAACTCGGACCTGGTTTCGCTCAAATACGATTCGGGCCGGGAATCCAAAGGCAATATGCTCCGCGCGAAGGCCGAGTCGGCCGACGCCCAGGCCGCCCTCTCGGCCGCGCTCAGGAACCTGCGCGCCGCGCAGGCCGAGCTGGGGCGGCAGGTCGGCCTCGACGCCTTCTCGCCGCTCCAAGCCGCGGGCGGGATGGACCCCGGTCCCATGCCCCCCTCCTGGGACCCGGCGGCCCTCGCCGCGCGCCATCCTCTGGCGGCTCAGCGCGAGGCCGCCGTGGCCGCCGCCCGCGCCGGCCTTAGGGAGTCGAAGAGCGGCCTATGGCCGACCTTGAGCGCGAGCTATTCCAAGAGCTTGCGGGGGAGGAGCTATTTCCCCGGGGAACCGTTCTGGAGCGCGGCCGGCGTGCTGAGCCTCCCCTTGTTCGGGGGAGGACCCACGGCGCTCTCCCACGGCATCTCCGCGGCCGGCAGGGACCTGGAACGCTCCGAGCAGGGCCTGCGCGCGGCCCGCGCCCAGGTGCAGTCGGCTCTGGAGGCGGCCTGGGCGGGCCTGGCGCAGAACCTCGATCAGTTGAAGGTCCGTGAGCTCTTTCTGGAGGCGGCTCTTCAGCGCGATGAGGAGGCCTCGGTGCGTTACTCCTCGGGCCTGATGACTTTCGAGAATTGGGAGCTCGTGGTGGCGGACCTGGTGGATTCGGAGCGCGGGGTGGTGAGGTCTCGCCGGGACGCGATGCTGGCCGAGGCGCAATGGGACAGGGCCGCGGGCCTTTCCCTCGAGGAGTGATCATGAGACAACGGTGGATTTTAGCGGTCCTGGCCGCGGCGGCCGCGGGCGGCCTCTTCTTCTGGCTGAACCGGCAGAGGGCCTCCAACGGGCGGGAACAGGCCGCCAGGCCGGTGGTCGCGACGCAAGGACCCGTGGAGGACGCCGTCGAGACCACCGGCGATGTCAGCCCCCTCAACCGCGTCGAGATCAAGCCCCCCATCCAGGGGCGGCTCGAGAAGCTCCTCGTCGATGAGGGGGCTTCCGTGGAGAAAGGCCGGATCCTGGCCTGGATGAGCTCCTCGGACCGGGCCGCCATCCTGGACGCCGCCCGCGCCAAGGGGCCCGAGGAACTCGCTCGCTGGGAGGATACCTACAAGCCCACCCCCATCGTGGCTCCCCTTTCCGGGACCATCATCCTGCGCAACGTCGTGGTGGGGCAGACGGTGGACGCGGGCACCGTGCTCTTCGCCATGGCCGACAAGCTGATCGTGGTGGCCCATGTCGATGAGACGGACATCGGCCGGGTGCGCGAGGGCATGGCCGCCCGGATCACCCTGGACGCGTATCCGGGCCGGCCCATCCCGGGACGGGTCTTCAACATCCTCTTCGAGGGCAAGAACGTGTCGAACGTCATCACCTACGGGGTGAAGGTCGAGCCTCGCAGCGTCCCCGCCTTCTTCCGCTCCCAGATGACCGCGAACGTGAGCCTGGTGGTGAGTTCCAAGGAGGATGCCGTCTTGGTCCCCGCCGCCGCGGTGAGCGAGGACCGTTCCGGCGGCAAGCGCGTCTTCGTGCCGGGTCCCGAGGGAGAGCCCGAGGCCCGGCCGGTCAAGACCGGGCTGGAGAGCGGCGAGAACATCGAGATCGTCGAGGGCGTCTCGGCGGGCGAAACCGTGCTCCTCCTGCGCGGCAGGCGCTATTCCCCCCAGCGCGCGGCTTCGAGCCCCCTGGTCAACAGCCCCATGCGCAGGAGCGGCCAATCCTCCGAGAGCCGCGAGAACGGCCGTCCGGGGAGACGGCGGGAATGAAACGGCGCGGGCAAGAAGTGAAGCTCTCGATAAAACGGCAAGGGCCCCCCGAAGGAAGCGCCCCCCCGCGGGGGGGGCGCTGACACATGGCCATCATCGAGCTCGATGGGATCACCCGTTCCTACCAGGTGGGCAAGGAGCGGCTGACCGTCCTCAAGGGGATCACGCTCTCCATCGAGGAAGGGGAATTCGTGGCCGTCATGGGCCCCTCGGGCTCGGGGAAATCCACACTGACCCAGATCCTGGGCCTGCTGGATAGGCCGACCTCGGGGACCTACCGTCTCTTCGGCCAGGACGTGTCGCGGCTCAGCGACGACGAAGGCGCCGCCTTCCGTTCCAAGACCATCGGCTTTATCTTCCAGATGTTCAACCTCCTCGCGCGCACGAGCGCCCTCGACAACGTCATCCTGCCGATGATCTATTCCGGGGCGCCCAACCGGGAGGAGAGGGCCCGAGGGCTTCTGCGGGAGGTCGGCCTGGAAGACCGCCTGCGCCACAGGCCCAACGAGCTCTCCGGAGGACAACAGCAGAGAGTGGCCGTGGCCCGGGCCCTGGTCAACCACCCGCGCATCCTTTTCGCCGACGAGCCCACGGGGAACCTGGCCTCCGACCAGGCTTCGGAGATCATGGAGCGCCTCAAGCTCCTCCACCGGGCCGGCATCACCATCATCATGGTCACCCACGAGCCGGACGTCGCGGCTCACGCCGAGCGGGTGATACGCATCAAGGACGGGCGGATCGTCTCCGACGAGTCCGCCGGCGGCGCTCACGCGGGCGGGCGCGCGGTGACCCTGACCCGCACCTCCGCGCTCGCGCCCCCCGTGCTCGCGGGTCCCGCGGCGCTGAGTTCGGCCGAATTCAGGGAATACGGCGCCTCCGCCCTGAGGGCCATGGCCGCCAACAAGGTCCGCACCGGTCTCTCCATGCTCGGGATATTGATCGGGGTGGCCGCGGTCATCGCCATGCTGGCCATCGGCAAGGGCGCCCAGAAGGCGATCGAGGGGCGCTTGGCCAGTCTGGGTTCCAATCTCCTCATGCTCCGGCCCGGGGCGCGCGCCATGCACGGGGTGAGCCATGAGCGGGGAGCGTCCAGCCGCTTCACCTTGGATGACGTCAAGGCCGTGGCGAAAGCCGATCCCCGCATCCTTCGGGTGGAGGGGAACGCCTCCGGCTCGGCCCAGGTGGTCTACGGGAGCAAGAATGCCAACACCCAGGTGACCGGGGCCACTCCGCTCTACGCACAGATGCGCAATTCCGAGCCCTATTTCGGCCGATTCTTCACGGAGGCGGAGAACGAGCGCCAGGAGAGGGTCGCTCTCCTGGGGCAGACCGTGGCCAACAACCTCTTCGAAGAGGAGGACCCGGTCGGCAAGGAGATTAAGGTCAACCGCGTCAATTTCAAGGTCATCGGCGTCCTGCCGCTCAAGGGCGCGATGGGCTTCCGCGACCAGGACGACATGATACTCATGCCGCTCAACACCGCGATGAAGCGCGCCCTGGGTAAGAAATACCTCGACTCCATCGCCATCGAATGCGACGGTCCCGACTCGATGGAGGAGGTTATGCGCGGCGTGCAGGCCCTCATGCGTCGGCGCCATCGCCTCCCCCCGTACAAGGACGACGATTTCGACCTGCGGAACATGGCCGACCTCCAGGCCGCGCTGGCGGGCACCACGGAGACCTTCTCCACCCTGCTGGGCATCGTCGCCGCCATCTCCCTGCTGGTCGGCGGAATCGGGATCATGAACATCATGCTGGTGTCGGTGAGCGAGCGGACGCGCGAGATCGGCCTGCGCAAGGCGGTCGGAGCCTCCCGGCGAGCCATCCTGGCCCAATTCCTCATCGAATCCACGGCCCTCTCGGCCCTGGGAGGGCTCATCGGCGTGCTCTTGGGCGGGTCGGTCTCCTATGCCATGTCCGCCATGGCGGGCTGGGCCGCCATCGTCACCCCCGGCGCCGTCGGGCTGGCTTTCCTCTTTTCGACGGGCGTCGGAGTGCTCTTCGGCTTCTGGCCCGCCCGGAAGGCCTCCCAGCTCTCCCCCATCGAAGCCCTGCGCTACGAATAGCCCCTTAGGGCGCTTATAAGAGGACCGGGGGGAAGGGCTGGGTGCGCATGTTCCTGTGATGGGCGCAGAGGAGCTTGCTCCCGGATTTCCTGACCCCGTTCTTCTTGAGACAGCGGTGTCTGATCGTATAGGCCGAGGGTAAGGTCGTCGCTTCGCACTGCTTCATATGGGGACCTCGCGTCAATACATGTCCTCGCCGGGGCCGGGCATGGCCGACGCGGACTTCTCCGGGATGTCCGCGATCAGGCAATCCGTGGTGAGGATGGCGCCGACGATCGAGACCGCGTTCTCCAGCGCCGTGCGCGTGACCTTGAGAGGATCGACGATCCCGGCCTTGAAAAGGTCCACGTAGAGCCCGGTCTGCGCGTCCAGGCCCGTGCCGTTGCCCGAGGAGAGGACCTTCTGGACGACGATGGACGCCTCGAGACCCGAGTTGTCCGCGATCTGGCGCAGCGGCGCTTGGAGGGCGAGGCGGACGATCTGCCCGGCCGTCGTCTCATCGTCGTCGCCCCCCTTGAACTTCAAGAGAGCCTCGGAGGCGTGCAGCAGGGCCACTCCCCCGCCGGCGATCATCCCCTCCGCCACCCCCGCGCGGGTCGCGTTGGCGGCGTCCTCCACCGGGGCTTTGTTGGCCGTCATCTCGGTCTCGGTGGCCGCCCCTACGCTGATGACGGCGACGCCGCCGGAGAGCTTCGCCAAGCGCTCCTGGAGCTTCTCCTTGTCGTACTCGGAGGTCGTCTCCTCGATCTGCTTGCGCAGGGCATCCGCGCGCTGCTTGATCTTGGTCTTGTCCCCCCCGCCGCCGACGATCGTCGTGTTCTCCTTGTCGATGACGATCCTTTTGGCGCGGCCGAGCATCTCAAGGGTGGTCTTCTCGAACTTCTGCCCGAGCTCCTCGCTGATGACCGAGCCCCCGGTGAGGACGGCCACGTCCTGGAGCATCTCTTTGCGGCGGTCCCCGAAGCCCGGGGCCTTGACCGCGGCGGCCTTGAGGGTGCCCCGCAGGCGGTTGACGACGAGCGTGGCCAGGGCTTCGCCTTCCACGTCTTCGGCGACGAGGAGGAAGGCCTTGCCCGCCTGCGCGATCTTCTCCAGGACGGGCAAAAGGTCGCTCATGGCGGATATCTTCTTGTCCGTGAGGATGACATAGGGGTCCTCGAGGACGGTCTCCATGCGTTCGGCATCGGTTATGAAGTAGGGCGAGATGAAGCCGCGGTCGAACTGCATGCCTTCGACGACCTCGAGGGTCGTCTCCGCGGTCTTGCTCTCCTCGACGGTGATCACGCCCTCGTGCCCGACCTTCTCCATGGCCTCGGCGATCATGTTGCCGATGGTCCTGTCGTTGGCGGAGATGGTCGCGACCTGGGCCTTCTCTTCCTTGGTCTTGACGGGCTTGACGTCCTTTTTAAGCTCCTTGAGCACGATCTCCAGCGCCTTGTGCATGCCGCGCTCGATGCTCTTGGGGTTGGCGCCGGCCGTGATGTTCTTGACGCCCTCGGCGAGCAGCGCCTGGGTGAGCACGATCGCCGTGGTCGTCCCGTCGCCCGCGATGTCGTTGGTCTTGGAGGCGACTTCCTTGACCAGTTGGGCGCCCATGTTCTCGAAGGGATCCTGCAGGTCTATCTCCTTGGCGATGGCTACGCCGTCGTCGGCGATCATCGGAGAGCCGTATTTCTTGTCGAGGACCACGGAGCGGCCCTTGGGGCCGAGCGTGACCTTGACGGCGTTGGCGAGCTTGTCCACGCCGTCCTTGAGGCTCTTGCGTGCTTCTTCCGAGTAGACGATCCGTTTGGCCATGTCGATATCCTCTCTGGTGCCGCTTAAGACTGCTTCAAGATGCCCAGGATGTCTTCCTGGTGCATGATGAGATGTTCGATGTCGTCGAGTTTGAGCTCGCTGCCGGAGTACTTGCCGTAAAGGATCCGGTCGCCGGCCTTCACGTCCATGGGCAGGAGCGTGCCCTCTTGCGACAGCTTGCCCTTGCCGCAGGCCACGACCTCGCCTTCCTGGGGCTTCTCCTTGGCCGAATCCGGGATGATGATCCCTCCCCGGCTCGGCCCCTTGGTCTCGAGGGGTCTTACGAGGACCCGGTCTCCCAGGGGCTGGATGTTCACTTTCGTCAGAGTCGCTTCGGCGCTCATGGTTTGCGGCCTCCAGGGGCGATCCGCCCCGCCTAGAGTATGACACGGCATGCAGAATCCACAAAATAGATAATATGGTATACTAATATCTACTAAATCAATGATCCCCCTGAACTACCATCATCTTTATTATTTTTACGTGATCGCCAAGTCGGGCAGCATCGTCAAGGCCTGCGAGACCCTCCTCCTCTCCCAGCCGGCGGTGAGCACCCAGCTCAAGCAGCTCGAGCGCTTCCTAGGCATCCCCCTCTTCGAGCGCCGCAAGCAGCGCCTGCATCTGACCGAAGAGGGCCGGTTCGGCCTTGATTAAGCCGGGAGCATCTTCGAGATGGGGCAGGAGCTCCAGGACACCTTGAAGGACCGGCCGCGCAGCGGCAGGCCTGTGTTCCGCGTGGGGATCTCGAGCGGGACCCCGCGCGCCTTCGGCCACGCCCTGCTCGAATGCGTCCTGGAGGGCTACCCCGCGGCGCATGTCAACGTGCGGGAAGGACAGCTGGACGAGCTCGAGATGGACCTCCGGGAGCAGAGGCTCGACGTGCTTCTGACGGATGTGAGCATCCGCAGCCACGACCGGGAGCTCGCCAACCATAGGGTGGGAAAGGTCCCCATCGTCTTCGCGGCCGCTCCCGCCCTCGCGCGGCGCCACCGGCTCATCCCCCGCGACCTCGACGGCGCCCCGTTCATCCTCCCCTCCTGGCCCAGCCACATCTATCACCAGGTCCTCGACCGTCTGGCGGAGTGGAAGGTGGAGCCCCGGGTCGTGGCCGAGGTCCAGGACGCGGAGCTCGCGCGCCATCTGGCGATCTCCGGGCGCGGCATCGCTCCGCTCAACGCCTACACCGTCTCCGTCAACTTGCCTCGCAACTCGCTGACCAGCCTGAGGTTCCGGGGGTCGCTCGGTCTTTATGAATCCGTCTATCTCGTGTCCCGGCGGCGCAAGTGGCCCAATCCGATGACCGATCACTTGGTAAAGAGGTTCCGTCTGCCGACGAAGGCCCTATAGGACCTAGTGCTCCGACCGGATAATTATGCGCGATTTGGCCGGGCGATTTTGCACTCC
>CAYWAR010000086.1:7502-8447 GCA_964455765.1 uncultured Elusimicrobia bacterium | reverse complement strand
AACGGACTACTTATGGCTATCTAAAGTGTACCAGGATGACGGTTCTTTTTCAAGGAGCCGCTTCAACTCACGTGGCCTCTCGCACATGACCCATGCTCGGATCGTCCAAAAAAAGCTTTGTTTTTCCATCGCTTTAACTCCTCGCGCGAGGAGTTAAAGCCCTTCTATTTCCAACCGAATTTCGCCCGAACCATACATCACTGACCACGGAATCGGCTCGGCTTTTCAATAAAAGCCGGAACCGAATCGCCCCCTCATCCGTGCCTGCGGCATGGAGAGGAACGCATGCCGCCCCAGGAGGCGGACATGCCCCTCCTCAATGAGGAAAAATTGTTCATGGTCGGATCTTTTCATGCCGCAGCCGTTCGGCGATCCACATGCGCATGAGGGTGGAGGTGTTGAGCCCCTTCGCGATCGCCACTCGCCGCACGCCCTCCAGGATGTCGTCGTCGAGGCGGAGCGCGACCAGCTTCCTCGGCTGCTGGAAAGCGGCTTTGATGGGTCGGATTTTTCCGCCCTCGTTCATGACGGATGTTCGGTCGTAATAGGCTCTTAATTCCCGCTCGCTCAATTCCCGCCTGATTCGTTGCTTTTTCATGTCTTCAATGCGCGGTATGCCGAAGATATCGGCGCCGTTGCGCACGGACAGCCTCCATAGCGTAGAGCGTATAACACTGTATGTCAATGCCTAGATGGCTTGCCGGCATAGACCCCCTCTAGTGTAGTGTCCCATAAGTCCCTTTACAGTCGTCACCCCGGCGAAAGCCGGGACCCATATCTAGATTCCAGCTTGCGCTGGAATGACAGGGTTTGGATTCCGGCTTCCGCCGGAATGACGGCCCATTCTAATGTAAAGAAGCGTTGGAGACACCACACCAGTACAGATAGCGAGGCGGAAAGTTCCGTGAAGATGGGAGCGGACCCCGCGCGATGCGCCGCATCGCG
>CAYWAR010000086.1:0-7492 GCA_964455765.1 uncultured Elusimicrobia bacterium | reverse complement strand
CCGCAACGGCCCTTCAAGTGGGCCCCCCCCCCCCCGCCCGGCCCGGGCCTGCGCGGGGTCCGCGATCAGACGTTGGAGTAATTCGAATTGCGGATGATCGTGTAGGCTTTGACCAGCTCCCGGATGCCGCGCTCCAGGGGCCAGTCCGGGACGAACCCCGTCTTGAGGATGCGGGCGTTGGAGACGATGTAGTCCCGCTTGTCCGGATCCTCACCCACCGGCGCCTCCATCCACACGAAGCCGGGGACCACCTTGGCGATGACCTTGCAGAGCTCGATCTTGGAGAGGTTGGCGTCCTCCAGCCCCAGGTTGTAGGGCTTGCCCCTCATCGCCTCGAAGTTCTCCAGGGCGTGCGCGAAGGCCTTGGCCACGTCCCGGATGTGGATGTAGTTGCGCTTGAAGTGTCCTTCGAAGACCACCACGGTCCTGTCCGTCACCGCCCGGTGCGTGAAATCGTTGACCAGCAGGTCGATGCGCATCTTGGGCGAGACTCCGAACACGGTGGCCAGGCGGAAGGTGATCGAGTTCTCCCTATCGAGCACGGCCTTCTCGGCCTCGACCTTGGTCTCCCCGTAGAGGCTGATGGGGCGCATGGGCGTCTCTTCGGTGCAGAACTTCCCCTTCTCCCCGACCCCGTAGCCGCTGTTGGTGGTGGGATAGAGGACGCGCTGGGAGGGGGAGGCCAGCGTGCAGAGCGAGCGCACCGCGTCGAGATTGACGCTGCGGGCGCCGACACGGTCCTTGTCGCAGAGCGGAGCTCCGACCAGCGCGGCCAGGGGGATGAGGGCGTCGTGGTCCTTGAGCAGGGAGCGCAGGAGCCCCTCGTCGCGGCAGTCGCCGCGTACCACGGAGAACCCCTCCTCTCGGCAGCAGTCGAGGAGGCTGTTCTGCCGGTACATGAAATTATCGAGCACGGTCACGGTATGGCCGCGGTCGAGGAAGAAGCGGGCCATCACCGAGCCGATGTAGCCCGCGCCGCCGGTGATGAGCAGGCGCGGCTTGGAGGGATCGCTCTTGCGTTTCATCAGAAAGGCCCCTTGAACTTGTTCTCCCAGCTATAGAAGGACTCCCCACCCAGGTCCGTCTCGCTCAGGCCCAGGAGGGATTCGGCCGCGCGGATGATCTGCACGGCCGAGGGGTAGAAGCGGTTCTCCAGGGGCCGCGTCGTCGGGCAGGGGACCTGCGCGAAGCCTAGGCGTTCGACGGGCTTCTTGAGCTCCCCGAAGCAGCCGTGGTGGATGCGCGCCGCCAGCTCCGCCCCGAAGCCGCAGAAGGACCAGTCGTAGTCGGCCACCACCGCGAGTTTGGTCTTGCGCACCGAGGCGAGGATAGTCTCCTCATCGAGAGGAACGAGGCTTCGCACGTCCACCACCTCCAGGCGCACCCCGCGCTTGGCGAGCACTTCCGCGGCCTTGAGCGCCTCGACGGTCATCCAGGAGGTGGCCACCACCGTGAGGTCCGAACCCTCCCGGCGGACCTGGCAGCGCCCCAGGGGCACGCCGAGACCCTCGTCGACCGGGCCCGCCATGTCGTAGAGCCAGCGGTGCTCCAGGAAGATCACGGGGTCGTTGTCGCGGATGGCGGAGCGCAGGAGGCTGTAGGCGTCCTGCGTGCTGGAAGGCATCACCACTTTCAGCCCCGGCACGTGCGCGAAGAACGACTGCAGGGACTTGCTGTGCTGGGCCGATTGCCCCCAGCCCCGGCCGATGATGGCCCGGATGGTCAAGGGAAGCGAGACCTTGCCCCCGCACATGTAGCGGAGATTGGCGAGCATGTTTACGATCTGGTTCATGGCCAGCATCATGAAGTCCACGCGGATGTGGACGTGCACCGGCCTAAGACCCGAGAGCGCCGCCCCCAGGGCCATGCCCGTCATCGCGTCCTCCGAGAGCGGTGTGCCGAAACAGCGTTTCGGGCCGAACTTCTCCAGGAGCCCGCGCGTGGAGCCGAATATCCTCTTGTGGTCGGGGACGTCGAGTCCGAAAACGAAGACGGAGGGGTCGGCCTCCATCTCCCTTTGCAGGGCCAGGCTCAGGGCTTGGCGGAACTCCATATGCTCGGTCATGCGAAGACGTCCGTGTAGAGCTCCTCGGGGCCGGGGAAGGGGTCCCGGGACGCCGCCTCATCGGCCTTGTCCACCGCCTCGGCGGCCTCGGCGCGCACCGCCTCCAGCTCCGCGCGCGTGCGGCCCCGCGCGAGCAGGGCGCCCTCGAAACGCGCCACCGGGTCCAGGCGCTTGAGCTCCCGGCCGGAGGGCTTCTTGCGGTAGCCGGCTTGGAAATCCTCGTTGATGCCCACGTGCTCGAGATAGCGGAAATAGCTCAGCCTCAGCAGGCCGGGGCCCGGGACGCGCTTCATGCGCGAGAGCATGGCGCGCGTCTTCGAGTAGACCTCGGACAAGCCGCTCCCGTCGCCCTCCTCCGCCCGGCAGCCGAAGGCGCGCGCGGCCGCGACCAGGGACCGGTAGCCCCGGCGGTCCTTGGCCAAGGTGTTGATGGCCAAGCCGTTGTCCTCGCAGATGAAGAGCACGCGCAGCTTCTTGAGCAGGGCGAAATTGAGGCTCTCCCAGAACACCCCCTCCTCCGTCGCCCCGTCGCCGAAGAACGCGGCCGCGACGCCGTCCTTGCCCCGGTAGGCCTCGGCGAAAGCCACGCCTACGGCCAGCGGGATGGTGGTCCCCACCACGGCGGAGGTGGCCATGAGGCCCTGGGAGGGGCAGGAGAGGTGCATGGACCCGGCCTTGCCCTTGCCGGAGCCGGTGGCCCGGCCGTAAAGCTCGCCGAAGAAAGTCCGGCAGTCCTCGGAGAGCGCGAGGAAGAGGCTGTGGTTGCGGTAGGTCCCGAAACAGCGCGCCCCCTGGGGCAGAGCGAGGCAGACCCCCACGGAGATGGCCTCCCCCCCCACGCCCAGGTGCATGGGCGTCTTCATCTCATCGCCCATGTACTTGGCGCGGATCTTCTCCTCGCATAGCCGCGAGAGGAGCAGCTTGCGCCACGCGGTGAGCTCCAACTCGCGGGGGAGACGGATCATCGCAAGGCTCCCAGCGCCGTGCCGGCGATATGGTCGATCGTCTCAAGGGAGAGCGAGGGATTGTTGGGCAGGAAGAAGCCGCAATGGTGGATGCGGTCGGCCATGGGGAAGGACGCCTTCCCGTAGCGCTCGGTCCAGAAGGGATGCAGGCCGAGGTTGCCCGCGGAGAAGATGCGCGTCTCCACGCCCGCCTCCTCCAGGGCCCGCACGATGCGCCGGCGCTCCTCGGTGTCCTTGGCCAAGGCGCCGAAGGAGATGCTGCAGGTCCGCGCGCCCGCCGGCGGGGTCTGGAAGGAGAGCTTCCCAAGGAACCGGGCGGCGTAGCGCGCGTGGTTCTCGCGCCTGCGGCGGACCATCCAATCGAGCTTATCCACCTGCCGCAGGCCCAGGAAGGCCTGCAGGTCCGTCGACCGCACGTTGAAGCCCGGCTGGTAGAACACGAAGGGGCTGTGGAAGTCGTCGATGCGGTGCTTGCGCACCAGCGCCTCATGCGCCGCCCGGTCGAGGTCTTTGCTCCAGCCGTGGCTGCGCAGCATGAGGAGAAGGTCGTGGAAGCGCTTATCGTCGGTGGAGACCAGCCCCCCCTCGATGGTCGAGAACTGATGGCCGAAATAAGCCGAGAAGCTCCCCATGTCCCCGAAGGTGCCGGCCTTGCGGCCCTTGTATTCCGCCCCGGCCGCGGCGCAGGCGTCCTCGAGCAGGAAGAAGCCGTACTTGCGCTTGAGGCGGAGCATCTCGTCCATCTTGTGCGGGACCCCCAGGACCTGGACCATGAGCACCGTGGAGGGCTTGTGCTTCTTGAGCAGCCGCTCCAGATGCTCGATGTCCAGGCCGTAGGTGTCTTGGTCCGCCTCGCAGAGCAGGGGGGTGAAGCCGAATTGGATGGCCGGGGCCAGGGAGGTCGCCCAGCCCACGGAGGGCACCACCACTTTCTTGTTCTTGAGCTTCCCGGAAAGCAGCAGGGCGTAGTACATGAGCAGGTTGGCCGAGGAGCCCGAGTTGCAGAACACCGAGTGTCCGGTCCCGAGCCAGCGGCTCCATTTCTCCTCGAAGCGGGGGGTCAGTTCGCCCTTGGTCAGCCGGGGATAGGTCTTGAGCCACCCGGCCAGGGCGTCGAGGTCCTTGCGGTCGATGGTGTCTTCGGCGAGGGGGTAGCGGATGGGTTTCACGCGACGGGGCTCATGAGCTTGAAGCTGTTGAGGATGCTCCCGGGGTTGAAATCATAGAGATAATTGGACTCCAGGTGGCAGGCGAGCTGGCAGGTCCCGCAGGTCCGGCGGTAGAGGCGGAGCTCCGAGAAGGCCTGGGCGAAGGGCTTGTCGAGTATGCTCACCCCCCGATAGGACTCGGCCTCGGCGGGCCCGGAGAAGGAGTCTCCCTCTTTCATCGCCACGCCGCTATACCCGGCGTGGTCGAACTCGGCGGGGAAGCAGGGATACATCATGCCGTTGGGGGCGATGATGCTGTAGCCGATGCCGGCCCAACAGCGCTCGGGAGGCTCGGCGCCCTGGGCGAAGCGCAGGTACTTGCCCGACGCGCGCATGTTGGGCGTCTTGGAGATGGCCTCGATCATCTCGCGGATCTGGTTCCGGGTGATGTCCTGCTCGGTGCGCTGGGTGAAGCCCGACTGGATGAGTCCCACCATCCAATGGAGCTTGAGGGAAACGACGGTGTCGATCATCTCGGGCACGCAGCCGTAGTTCATGGAGCAGAGCGTCGTCAGGGCGGCGACCGGGATGCCCGCGTCCTGGGCCGCCCGGGCGGCCTCGATGAACTTCTCGTAGTTCCCGGGCCCCCGGATCTTGTCGTGCGCTTCCCGTCCGCCGTCGAGGCTCAGGAAGAGCAGGGCGATCCCCTTGAGCCAGTCGATGTTGCGCTTGACCAGCCAGCCGTTGGACACCACCGACACGATGAGGCCCCGCTCCCGGCAGCGCTCGACGATGCGCCCGAAATCCTTGCGCATGAGCGGCTCGCCGCCCGTGAAGCCCACCCGCGTGGTCCCGGCCTCGGCCATCTCGTCGATGAGGGCCAGGAAGCGCTCGGTCGAGATGTCGTCCTTGGTGTCCGAGTTCTCCGACTGGCAGTGGGCGCAGGCGAGGTTGCAGCGGTGCGTGCAGGAGATGGTCACGCTCAAAGGGATCTTGCGCCCGTTGTAGGGCCGGTTATGGTCCTCGGCCTTGAGCGCCACCTGGGAACGGTCCGCTCCCAAGTGGAGTCCGAGGAGGTGGGCGCCGAATCCGAGGGGTCCTTTCATGCCTTCATCTCTCTCCATGTCCGCGCAAGGACTTCCTCGAGCGGGGTGATGCCGTAGCCGAGCTCCCGGACGGCTTTTTCCGAGGAGTAATATCCGAAACCCGCGGCCAGCCTCCCCGTGTCCCGGCCCATGATACCAAAAAGGAGTTCCAGGACCCATCCCGCGGCCGGGAGGAGCGCTCCCGGGATCTGGATCCGGGGAGGCGGGAAACCGGCCAGGCGCGCGATGGAGGCGAAATACTCCCGGAAGGGGAGGTTGCTCCCCCCCAGTATGTAGCGCTCGCCCCGCCCGCCCTTCTCGGCGGCGAGCAGCAGCCCCCGGGCCGCGTCCTCGACGGAGGCGAAACAGCTTCCTCCCGGCGGGCAGGCCCAGGCCCGCCCCGCGGCCGCGGCCGCGAAAGCCCTGCGCTGGGACTCCTTCATGCCGGTCCCGATCAGGGTGCCGGGATTGACGATGACCGCGTCGAGCCCCCTGGAGACGGCCTCGAGCACCAGTTCCTCGGCCCGCCGTTTGGTCTGGAAGTAGTGGACCCAACGCGGGCCCGAGGGCCCGCGTTCCTCCAGCACCTCGGGCCGTCCGGAGTACCCGAGCGCCCCCACGCTGCTGCAATGCACCAGCCGGACGCCGGGAACCGTCCTCAGGGCCTTCAGGAGCGAGTCCACCGCCGAGACATTGGATCCCTCCCGCTCCTGCCGGTCGGCGTCGAGCAGGGAGGTGCAGGCCGCCAGATGGAAGACGGCGCGGACCCCTTCGAGCGCCTTGGAGAGGACGGCCGCGTCCGCGAAGCTCCCGACCGTCTCCTCCCAGGGAAAGCCCCTCAGGCGCGAGGCGTCCGAGGAAGGCCGGCGGAAGACTCGGACATTCGCTCCACCCTGCCAGAGCAGGCGCGCCACCCTGGAACCGAGGAAACCCGTGGCCCCCGTGACCAGGACGCGCTCACCGGCGAAAGGCATAGCTGGTCAGGAGGTTGAGTATCACCTCGGAGTTCAGCGTGAAGAGCGAGTGGTACTCGCTGCAGACGAAGGAATTGCAGGCCACGCAGCCGTTGGTGGTGGTGCGCTCGAACGCCTCCCGGAAACCCAGCTCGAGGGCGTTGGCGGGCTTGCCGTAGCCCAGGAGCGGGTCGCAGGAGTAGAGGTCCCCGTTGGTCTGCATGACCACGAAGTGGCGGGCCGCCTGGCAGGGGAGCGGCTCGAAGGCCTTGGCCAGGGCCTCCTGGGGGACCTTGAAGTAATTGCTCTGGAAGTAGGTGCTGGGCCAGTCGCGCACGTAGCGCAGCGTCCTATTGGACCAGACGATGCGCCGGCCCTCGGCCTTCTTTTGCACCAGCTCCGCGATGAGGGCGCGATAATCCTCGTCGGGGATCTTGTATTTCTCCGCCTCTTCCTTGTCCAGGGTGACGCCGGCCATGAAGAACATCGAGGTGGGCACCCAGTGGAAGTCCAGCCGGTCGGCCAGGTCCAGCATGAAGTCCACCGAGCCCCGGTTGGCCTTCGTGAGCACGCTGAGCACGAACACCTTGATCCCCCGCGAGCGCGCCAGCTCCACGGCGGCCACGGCCTTATCGTAGCTCCCCTCCCCCCGGTATTTGTCGTGCACCTCCTTGGGGCCGTCGAGGCTCACGGAGATCACGCTCACCCGGGCGAGCTCGTCGATCTTGCGGGGCAAGTAGTAGCCGTTGGTGTTGATGTTGCAGTCCATGCCCAGGTCCCGGATGAGGTTGACGATGTCCCCGATGTCCCGGCGCACCGTGGGCTCCCCGCCCTCAAGGCTGATGCGTTCGGTCCCGCAGGCGCGCGCGTCGGTGAGTATCTTCTTGAACGCGTCGAAAGGAAGGTCCTTGACCGCGTGGTCGAAGTCTATGTAGCAGTACTTGCAGCGCAGGTTGCAGACGTCGGTGATGTGGATGTTGAGCTGGAAGGGGACTTTCTCCCCCGTCAACTTGCTTTTAAGGAGGTTATACCCGAAGCGCGCGTAGTTCATTGGCCCCCGGACCGCAGGATTTCCATGGGAAATCCTGCGGTCCGCGTACCCTGTAGTCTAGGTGACATTCTGATGAATGTCAATGTGATTTATGACCCATGCCCCTTATGGGGGTTGTTTTTCCTATACCAGTCCAGTGTCCGCCGTATCCCCTCGTCGAGCCCTATCCTAGGCTCCCACCCGAAGAGGGCCTTCGCCTTGGCGCAATCCACGCACAGCGTCGTC
>CAYWAR010000085.1:0-8503 GCA_964455765.1 uncultured Elusimicrobia bacterium | reverse complement strand
CCAGGTCGGAATCCGAGAAAACGGTCAATTCCACCCGGTCGAGAGCCTCCGGGTCTAGGTCCATGTCCGGGTCGGCAACGCGCACCCGCGCGGTCTCACCGGCCGCGTAGTCTTCCCGGTCGAAGGATAGGGAAGCCCCTCTCCACCCGACTCCGGCTCCGGCGCTCAGGATCCGGCCCTCGGAATGTTTGAAAGAAACGGTGAGGGCGTCCTCGGGACCCGCCTCCAATCGCCCGTCGTTGGGGCCCTCCCCCGATGTCTCGCTTGGAGAGCAACGCAACAGCACCTTGCCGGCGAATACCCCCGTGTCCGGGCCGGTCTCGGAAAGGCGGTATGGACTCAAACGGCCTTTCCGGGTGGACACCCTCACCGGATGCTCCGGATCGGAGCCTATGGAATCGACCCTGTCCCGATCCGAGTTCCAATCCGGCGCGTGGACCGTGATGAACACCCGGTCCGAACAGGAATAGGACGGCTTGTCGAGGCCGACGGCCCCGGCCGAGCTTTCGGACGATGGCTCCGCTCCCACCAGTTCGGCCGCGTCCACCATGCCGGAGCCTTGCTGGTCCGCCGGAGCGTCCGGAAACGGCGTCGCGGCCTCCTCCAATGCCTTGCGCACGGCCGCGAGTCCGCGCACGCCGCGCGCGGACTCGGCCAGAGCGGCCAGTCCGGCCAGGTGCGGGGAGGCCATGGAGGTCCCGGATTTCCAAGCGTAGCCCTCGCCCTTCCCGGTGGAGCGGATGTCGACGCCGGGAGCGATGAAGTCCACCTCCGGGCCGCGGCTGGAGAAATCCGCGACTTTGTCCCCCTTTCCGGAGGCCGCGACCGCCAGGACCTCCGGATATCCCGCCGGGAATACGACGGCCCCGCCGTTGCCGGCCGCGGCCACGACCACGATCCCGGCTTTTTCCGCGGCGCTCACGGCCTTGGCCAGGGCGCTGGTCCCGCCGGGCGCGCCCAGGCTCATGTTGACCACATCCATGCCGTTGGAAACGCACCATTGGATGCCGTCGATGATGTCGGCGTAGGTCCCGCCGCCGTTGGCCGAGAGCACCTTCACGGCGAAGATGCGAGCCAGGGGAGCCACCCCCGCGACGCCTTCGCCGTTGTCCAAGGCCGCGATGGTCCCGGCGACATGGGTTCCATGTCCCTGGTCATCGGCATAGGACGCGCCCTCGGTGATCGCGTTGTAGCCCCCCGCCACCCTTAGGTCCGGGTGCGAAAGGTTGACCCCCGTGTCCACCACCGCTACCTTGATCCCCTCTCCCCGGGCCGCGCCCCAGGCTTTCGGGGCATTGACCCTCCCGATCCCCCAGGGGATCTCTTGTCCGGCGGCGGGAAGGTCTTCCTCCAGGAGCCAAACCTGCTCGAGGTCGGCCTCCACCGCACTCACATTGGGCAGCGACGCGAGCTTGCTCATGGACCGGACCGCCGGCCTGGGGAAGGCAGCGGCCGCCGCTTCGATGAGCCAGAGGTCCTTGAGCTCCCACGCTCCCCAAGCCCGGAGCATCTCCAGCCTGCGCTCCGGGGGCACGCCGGGCCGGAAGTGGACGATGACCCGCTCCAAGTCCACCGCTCGGGCCGCCACCTTCGGAGCGGGGAGCGGCTCGGCGGCCTGGGCCGGGCCGAGCAGGAGGAAGATCGCCAGGAGACCGTTCATCTTACCCTATCGAACCCTATCGAGGAGCCGGCCGGACTCGCGCGCCAGCATGCCGGAAATATCCGAGATCCTCCGCGCATTGCGCTCAAGACTGTCGGCCTCGATCCTTCGTCCGAGCCGGCGCAGGCCCGCGGAGGCATCCCGGGCCTCCAGTTCGGCCATGCGCGCCTCGCTCTCCACGGAGCGCGCTCCCTCCGATAGGTTGAAGGCGGGGGCGCGCAGCCTCGGGTCCCGCCGATCGGCCGAGAGGACCATCCGCTGCACTCGAAGGGCAAGGGAAGCGGCGCGCTCCTGCCAGAGGTTCATGTCCCAGAGCAGGCGCTTGAGAGTCTCGCTCAGGTACGGCTCATGAACCCTCTCGCGCGAGAGCCTGCGCACCTCGGCGATCCTTCCGCGAAGGTAGCGGACCGACCAAGCCGCGTCGGAGGACTCGTTGGCCGCCCTCTCGATCTCCAGGGCAAGGTCGGAATATTTAGCCTCCGCGGCCGCTTCTCTCGAAACCCGCACCGCGCCCTCCGCCAAGCCGACGGCCTCCTCGAAGGAAGGCTCCGCGGGCGGCGCGCCCTGCGCCGCCGACCCGCCCACTTCAAGACCAGCCGATAACAGCAATATCGCGATATTCATTTCTTTTACCACCTGACCGGCGCCCCAAGGCGCTCGATCGCCGATTCCCCTCGTCTCAGGAGGCTTCCGGAAGTCCCGGTGATCTCCTTGAAGAGCCCGTCTCCCTGCAGGTAGTAGAGACGCGCCCCGCGCGTCTCCTTCCACACGGTCTGTATCTTCCAGCGCAAGGCCGCGATCATGCCGGCCACGGGATCGTCCTGCGAGCCCACGTTCACGACGCTTTCCTTGGGCACCGCGGCTTCGAGATAGAACTTGAAGCCGGAGGTCACGCTGATCATCAGCGGCTCGACCGTCACGCCGGTTAGATAATTGCCCTTGTCCTTGTATTTTCCCCCCGCGGTGCGCATCACCTGGAAGCGCACCTGGATGGCTTTCTCCCCCTTGAGGTTCTTGGCCGTGAACTCATAGACCGTCACTTCCGGCGGCTTCCAACCCGCCAGTTGGGTCCAATGGGTGACCCCATCGGGAACGGCGGTGGCATAGCTCTGCTTGATGTCCACCACCGGACGATTGGCCTCGATGATCTCCCAGATGATCTTCCCGATGTTGATGATGATATCCGGGCTGACCGGAGGGATCGGGGCCGGGGCCGGAGCGTTCTCGCCCGGGACCGGGGGCTTCCCCGGGTCCTGAGACGGCTCCAGCCGGACGACCTCGATGCTGTTCACATCCAGCGTATATGCCTGCGGGTCCTTGTTCGCGGCTTCGATCTCGTCGGACGAGAACTGCGCCCACGAGACGGATGGCGCCAGAAGAGCCGCCAGAAATAACGATCGCTTCATTTTTCCCTCCTCACTTCGCGTCATTTTGGAACCCCTGCGCCCTACTCCCATGCCGGAACCCGCGGCGCGTCCTCTGGAAGCCGGAAATGCCGTGCCGGACCGGGCTCGATGTTCGGCGAGCCGATCTGCCGGAACACCCCGTCTCCCTGCATGTAATAGACGTGGGAGCCCCTCATCTCCTTGATGGCGGTATTGATCCTCCATTTGAGCTTATGCGTCAGGGCTCCCAAGGGCGCCCCGGGGCCGCCCGCGTTGAGCACCGTCTCCTTGGGCACCTCCCCCTCCATGGAGAACCGGTAGCCCCAGAAGACTTCTACGAGTTGAGGCTCCGTGGTGACCATGGTCAGGTATTTCCCGACGCCTCCATAGGTGCCGCCCGAGATGCGCAGGACCTGGAATCGGACCTTGATCACCGTCCAACCCCAAAAATTCCCCGCCTCGAGTTCGTAGACGTCGCCCGCGGCGGGACTCCAGCCGGTGAGTTGGCTCCAATGCGTGGTTCCCCCCGGCATGGCCGTGGCGAAGCTCTGCTTGATGTCCACCACGGGCCTGTTCGCTTCGATGATCCGCCACACTTCCTTGCCGATGTTGATGATGGTCCACGGGTCGATCGCGGCCGTTCCCACGGATCGCGGCTCCGGCCCGGGCGGGACCTCGTCGGGTCCGGCTCGGCCGATGTAGGTAAGCCGCACGCGGGAGGGGTCGATCTCGAAAGCCCCCGGGTTGCGCTGCGCGGCCTCCAACTCCTCCTCCGTGAACTTGGTCTGCTCGAGCGGGACTCCGTCCTCGGATAAGGCCGGATTCCCCGCGAGCGCCACGGCCAGCAGGAGGAGCGCCTTCCTCATCGAGCGAGTTTCGCGGCGTCGATTACGCCGGCTCCCTGCTCGGGGTCGGAGAGGTTGGGCAGTCTCTCAGCCGCCGCGCCGAGCGCCTCCTTGACCGCGGCCGGGCCCTGGGCCCCTCGGCCGACGGCCAAGGCCGCGAGCCCCGCCACGTGCGGACAAGCCATCGAGGTCCCGGAGTACGACTTATAGCCCGACGCGTCGTGGAAGTAAGGGACGGTCGAGGGGACCTTGACCCCGGGCGCGATGAAGGCCACCTGCTCGCCCCGGCTGGAGAACTTCGCGATGGCGTCGTCCTTGTCGAGCGCCGAGACCGCGATGACCCCCGGATACGCCGCCGGATAGTTGACCGCCCCGCTGTCGTTGCCCGCCGCCGCCACCACCGTGACGCCGGCGCGGATGGCGTTCTGAACCGCCTCGTTGAGGTAGCCGAGGCTCTGGGAGGAGCCCAGGCTCATGTTGATGACCTGCATCTTGTTCTCCACGCACCAGTTGATGCCGCTGATGATGCCCCAGGCCGAACCGCTGCCTTCCTTGGTCAGGACCTTGACGCCGTAGATCAGGGCCTTGGGCGCGACTCCCACGACCCCTTTGCCGTCGAGCTCCGCGGCGATGATCCCGGACACATGAGTGCCGTGTCCGTGGTCGTCGGCGAAGGGCTTGTCCTTATCGAGGGCGTTGAATCCCCCGGCGACGCGGGCCTTGAGGTCGGGATGGTCGGGGGCGACGCCGGTGTCCACCACGGCCACCTTGACGCCGTCCCCTTGATTGGCGCCCCATGCCGCCGGAGCATTGAGCCGGCGCACTCCCCACTGCGCTTCCTCCTCTTGAGAGCCGGCCTCGCCTTTCGCTCCCATGGGACGCAGCCGGAAGGCCGGGAGCCCTTCACGAACGGCCTCCAAAGTGGGCAGAGGGACCTGCTGGAGCGAAACCGGAGCCGCCTCGATCCACTTCGTCCAGAAATCCTTTTCGACGCCGGCGACGGCCGGCTCGAAGCGCAGTCTCTCCAGGGAGAATGATTTCAGGCTCCGTCCGGCGGGACGGACGAGGAGAAGATTCATGCCCGGGATCTCGTCGAGCACTTCCAGCCCTTTCGAGCGCAAAACCTCGCGGCCTTGCTCCAACGCTACGCCTTGTTTGATGCCTACGATGTAGCGGTCCCCCTCCTGAGCCGACACGGGAGCGGTCCCCCCCCAGGCCGCCAAGACAAACAGCGCCGCCAAACACGCCCTCCGCTTCTTTTTAGCCATGCCGCCTCCGCGATGCATCTTATTCCTGCCGCGGGCCAAAAAGAAAAACCCACGGAGAAGACGGGCGATCGATGTCGATCGCTTCGTCTCTCCCGTGGGTTCGCCTCGTTAACGGCGAGGCCGCGTTTCACCCCGGGGCCATATCCCCCGAGTTACACAGGCGCTTCTAAAATCCTTACAATCCGCTTCTCTAGCGGATCGATTCTACCACAGCACCGTCCCAAAGACAAGCGGAACCTGCTTCCTCACACATACTCCAAGCCGCAGGCGCGGAGCATCCCCGCCGGGGTGACGACCTGCAGGTCGTCGGGGATCGAGCCGGGGGCGGAGGCGGGCGCGGACCAGCGGACCCGCGCCGACTTCTCCGTCCACTCCCCCTGGGAAGTCCTGATCCGAAGCCCCACCACGGTCCCGGGCGCGAGCGGCAAGGTGGTCAGGAGACCCAGCCCGGAGCGGCTGGTATCCTTGAGCCGGACCAGGGCGGGGACATCGAGGTCCATGTCCAGCGAGGCGGCTTCGCGCCCCGTCTTGATCCTTTCGTCGCGGCGTCTTTGCGGTTTCATGGGATCACTCCCCTCCCGGGAACGAAGCGATATCCATCCTTCATGCCGAAATCAGGCACATAGCCTTCCCCTCGGACATAGCGGTAGCCCGGGATCCCGAACGTCCGCCCCGCGCCCCCGTCGTCCGGAGGGCCGAAGCCGGACCACCACTCGGCGGCGGCCCAGGCACGCTCGGTCCAGGACCTCAAGCCGCTCCAGGTGCGCTGGGCGTCCTGTGCGTAGGGCGGCATCCAACCCCGATTGTCGTAAGGAAAGGGGTTGGGGGGATAAGCGTGCAGGCGCGGCGGGGGAGGAGTGAACTCGTAGCGTCCCTTCCCCGCGTACGCCAAGCGCGGCCCTTGGGCGAGCCAGAGCTTCACCGCGGGATTGCGGGTCACGGGACGATGGACGACGTGCCGGACGCGGCCCGCGTATACCGGGTTGCCGCGCGGGTCCTCCCCGATGATGCGGCCCCTTCGGCCGCCGCCTCCATCGAAAAGGGCGGCCGGCGACTCCCCCGAGCCGGAGTCCGCGGAAACGCTTTCCAGGTCCCGCATCATCCGCGCCGTCCGGCTGGAGACCGAGACCTCCGCCAGAGCCCGCGAGCATCCCAGGACCGCGAGCGCCGCCGATATCATCATATCCTTGCCTCTCATCCTAAAAAAAATACGGGATCATGTGCGCGCCGTGCGCGCTCATGATCCCGTGGGTACGCTCCCTAAGGGGGAGCCGCGTTTCACCCCAGGGCCGATCCCCCAGGTTACACAGGAAATCCTATCCGACCGATGAAAGAACAGTGCGACTGAGAAGATTATAGCCTCTTGGGCCCCCGCGCGCATGAGGCCGAGGTCCTAGACCTTTCTAGGTCCTTGGTCCCATGCCGGGCACGGCGCATCAAAAGCGGGCCGATGAAAGCGCCCGCCCGGCCTCCTCCACCGAAGAAGAAAGCTCCTTGAGGGAAATGCGCGAGCGCGGGTCGGGGTCCAGGGCGCGGTGGATGAGCATGTCCATGGATGCGGGCAGGCCGGGAACCAAGGAGCCGGCCTTGGCGAAAGCCCGGGTCGCCTTGGCCCGCGGGCTCGGGGCGGGGAAAGGGATCATTCCGCAGAGCATCTCATAGATCGCGACGCCGAGCCCCCAGACGTCCCCTTGGGGCGAGGCTCCTCCCAACTCGGGAGCCTGGAACGCCTGCGCCCAGAACGCGTCTGCTGATGGACCCGAGGCGGACGCTTTTCTCGCTTCTAGGGAAAACGCGAAATCGATCAACTTCACCGTCCCTTGGCCGGTGACGAAAAGGGTGGAGGTATTGACATCCCCATGCGCCACGCCGCTTGAGTGCGCATGGCTCAAGGCCTCGCAGACGGATTGGGCGGTGTTCAAGACTTCCGCCAAGGGCAAGCGCTTCCTTTCCGATAGGATTTGGCGGATCGTCCGGCCGTCGAGCGGCTCGAACACGAGCCACAAGGCCTGCGGCGTGTCCAGCGTCTCATAGAGCCCGCGGATGCCCGGATGAGCGATCGCCGCAAGGGCGCGGGCGGCCTTCAGGCATTGCACGCGGGCCGATGACCCGCGGGGATCGGTCCCGAAGAACCGCTTCTCCAGGACCACATCCCTATTGGCGCGATGGTCGCGCCCTCGCCAAACTTCCGCCGAGGCATCCCCGGCGATCAGACGGGAGAGGGCGTATCTTCCGCCGAGCAATTCCTCGCTTTTGGGCCCGTGGGTGGAGAGTTCCTGGGCGGAGCGGAGAAGCTTCCGCTCCCTGCTCGGAAGGAGCATGAAGGAGGTCTTCCTCTTGGCCGAGAGGGCAAGGCGCGCGAGCCCCCAAAGCAACCCGGCGATGCCCAGCAGGGAGAAAAGGCCGAGCAGCGCCTTCTCCCAGGCCGCGAGCCCGCGGACCTTGGCGCCCATCCCGAAAAGGGGGTCGCGCGCCGGCCCAGCGGCGGGCTCCGCGCCGCCGCGTTCGCCTTCGCGCGCGGAGGCGCCCTTCCCACCGCCGGCGAATTGTCCGCCCAGACCGAGACGCTCGGACGCGAAATCGCGGATCTCCCCGGCCTTCATCCTGCCCGGGTCCAATCGGAGGGCCTCGGATGCGCTGGCGAAGGCTTCCTTGAACTTTCCCTGCTTCAGTTGGGCCCAGGCCAGGGCTTCCCACGCGTCGGCGCTGCCCGGATCGAGCCGGATGGATTCCAGAAGAGCCTTCTCGGCCTCGGCGTATTTTCTCCGGCGCATGGACGCCGACCACTCAGGCATGCCGTCCGCGATCTTGACCAGGGCCAGACCCTTCAGGAAGAAAGCCAGAGCGGGGACGGCCGGGTCGCCCCGCCAGCCTCCCAGCGCCTTGATCGCCCGCTCCGCGTCCTCCCGCATCCCCTCGAAATCGTTGCGCGCGTATTTATCCTGCGCGGATCGGATGAACTCCGCCGTTCTTTGACGCGCCTCGGAGGACAGGCCGGAGTCCTCATCACGGAGCAGTCGGTCAAGGTTCAGGCCCGAACGCACGCCGGAACTTTGCAGGGCCACCCGGCCGGACATCATCTGTTTGTTCGAGAGGCCCCGCCCTCCGGAGAGAGCGGGGCCAAATCGCGCCTTAGATTTTCCGCCTTTCTCGATTGTGGGGGTGTTCGCGTCCCTGTGCAGCACACCCCGCTCAACCAAGCCCGGCCGAACTAAGCTCGTACCTTGCCAAATGGATCGTGGCCCGACTTCGGCTGGACGCTGGCCCGAAGGGCTCTGGTCTCAGGTCACTGCTGGCGCGGGATGCCCGTCGCACGATCCGCGTGAAAAATACTGCGCCGCCGCA
>CAYWAR010000084.1:0-8614 GCA_964455765.1 uncultured Elusimicrobia bacterium | reverse complement strand
GGGGCGGGGTCCTTCGCCTTGGGATTGAGCGGCGTGGCGCCGGAGATCCTGACCACGACCTTGGGCTTGGGGCGCGCGAGGAGGGCGCGCACGCCTTCCTCTCCTCCCTCCCACGGAGCGAGGTCCACGGCGAGTCCCGCGGCCGCGAGCTGGGCGAGCGCGCGGGCGAGGTCCACGGTCCCGCTCCGCTTGCCCGAGGAGGAATCGAGGGCGAGGGCCAGGTGTTCGCGGTCCCCCAGGATGGCTCTCACCAGGCCGGTGAGCCTGGCGCCCGGGCCGATCTCGAGGAAGACGCGCGCGCCGTCGCGGTACATGTTCTCGATCTGGGAGAGGAACTCCACCGGGCAGGCCAACTGGCCGGCCAGCAGGTCCTTGGCCTTGCCTCCGTCGGCCGGATAGGGCTCGGCCGTGGTGTTGGAATAGACCGGGATGGTCCCGGCGGGGAAGGCCGCGCCCTCCAAGGACCGCCGCAGGGGCTCGGCCGCGTCGGAGACGAGCCTGCTGTGGAAGGCCGCGGCCACGCTCAGGCGGGTGACCCGGATGCCGCGGGCCTCGAGCGCGAGCGCCGCGCGGCCGATGGCCTCGGTCCCGCCCGAGAGCACGACCTGCTCCGGAGCGTTCTTGTTGGCCAGGACCACGTCGAGCTTCTCCTCTTCCACGGCGGAACGCACCCGGGCGATGGGCGCGAGCGCGGCGAGCATCGTCCCCTTGTCTCCGCCGCCGGATGCCATGAGGCGTCCCCGCAGTCTTGAGAGGGTGAAGAGCTCCTCGGGCGAGAGCCGCCCGGCGGCGCACAGGGCGGTCAATTCGCCGTAGCTGTGCCCGCCGCAGGACTCCGGCGACACGCCGAAGGCGGAGAGCACGCCCAGGGCTCCCAGGCTCACCGCGCCGATGGCGGGCTGGGCCGCCTGGGTGGCGCGCAGGGCGGTCTCGGCCGCCTCCGCGGCCTCCGGGGTGAAGACCGGGCGCGGATAGAGGAGGTCGCTGAGAGGCTCGCCGAGCGCGGCGTCGGCCCGCGCCAGCGCCTCCTGCATGGCCGGGAACTGGCAGGCGAGGTCGCGCCCCATGCCCACGTATTGGGCGCCCTGGCCCGGGAAGAGGGCGGCCAGGCGGCCCAGGGGCGCGCCGCGGAAGAAGGCGGCGCCCTCGCGCGTGGTCCAGGACCCCTTCTCCCGGTTCTTGCGCAGGGTCTCCCCGAGCTCGGTGAAGAGCTTGACCGTGTCGGTCTTCCCTTTCTCGAGCGCCACGCACAGGCGCAGGGGCCGGGCGCGGTCGAAGGACGAACGGGAAGCGAAGGCTTTCAGGCGGACTTCCTCCCAAGTCATGGGAGCGGCCCACGCCTCCAAGAACGCGAGCAGGGCCTCGGGCTCGGCCGCGGAGAACGCGGCCAACTCCACGGTGGAGTCCCAATCCGTCCCGGTCTTGCCCGGCCGATGCTCCTCGAGCACGGCGTGGAAATTGCTCCCTCCGAAGCCGAAGGCGCTGACCCCGGCGCGGCGAGGATGCCCGGCGGGCGGGAGCCAGGGGCGCTTCTCCGTGTTGAGATAGAAGGGCGTCTCGCCGCCGGCCAGCCCGGGCAGGGGCTCGGTGACTTTGATCGTGGGAGGGAGCACCTTGTGCTTGAGCGCGAGGGCGGCCTTGATGAGGCCCGCGGCTCCGGCCGCGGCCTTGGTGTGGCCCAGGTTCGATTTCACGGAACCCAAGGCGCACCAGGCGCCCGTGCGGCCGGAGGACCGGTAGACCTCGCTGAGGGCCTGGAGCTCGGCCGCGTCCCCGACCTTGGTCCCGGTGCCGTGCGCCTCGACGAGCTGGACCGTGTCCGGGCTCACGCCGGAGAAACGGTAGGCGTTGGAGAGGGCCTGCACCTGGCCCTCGGCGCTGGGCGCGTAGATGGCCTTGCCCCGCCCGTCGCTCGAGGAGCCGATTCCCTTGAGCACGGCGTAGACCGAGTCCCCGTCGCGCTCCGCGTCGCTCAGGCGCTTGAGCACGACCATGCCGACGCCCTCGCCCAGGATGGTGCCGTCTCCTTTCGCGTCGAAAGGACGGCTGTCCCCGGTGGGGGAGAGCGCCGGGGTCTTGCTGAAGCACATGTACATGAAGATGTCGTTGAAGGAATCCACCCCGCCGGTCACCACCATGTCCGAACGGCCGGCGGCGAGCTCGAGGCTCGCCAGGTGCGCGGCCGAGAGAGAAGAGGCGCAGGCCGCGTCCACCACGCAGTTGGTGCCGCCCAGGTCGAGGCGGTTGGCGATGCGACCGGCCACCACGTTGCCGAGCAGGCCGGGGAAGGAGTTCTCCTGCCACTCCACATAGTGGTTCGAGATGCGGCGGATGACGGCCTCGGCCCGCTCCCCGGCGATGCCCGCCTCGCGCAGGGCCTTGCGCCAGATCGGGTGGCCCAGCCGGGCGCCCAGGGGGATGGCGAGCTCGAGCGTCCCGGTCACGCCCAGCACCACGCTCACTTTTCGGCGGTCGAAGTCGCGCTCGGGCCCGTAGCCCGCGTCGCGCATCGCGGCCTGCGCCACGACCAGGCCCAGGAGTTGGGCGGGGTCGGTGGCCGGGATGTTGTTGGGGGAGATGCCGAACTCCGTCGGGTCGAAATCGACCGGGGAGAGGAAGCCGCCCCGGCGGCCGTAGGTCCGGTCCGGGGACTTCGGGTCCGCGTCGAAATATTCCTGGAGGTCCCAATGGGAGGGGGGGACCTCGCTGATCCCGTCGACGCGCTCCTTGATGTTCGACCAATAGGCCTTGAGGTCCTCCGCCTTCGGGTAGAGGCAGGCGATGCCTATGATGGCCAGCGGCGTCTGGACGGAGGAGCGTTCGTCGTTCATTGGACCTCTAGCAGCGGCTGGATGGTTGAGAGCGTCATGGGGGAAAACCGCTGGGCCTCGGGGTCCACGGGGACGCCCTGACGGCCCAGGCCCCGCACGCGGATGAGATACGAGGCGCCGAAAAGGAGGTTGAGGGCGACGGCGGGCACGGTGCGCTGGGCCGGGGCCTCCAGGAAAGAGCCGCGCGCCCATTCGTTGAAGGCGCCCATGGCCGGTCCGCACCAGACCTGGTAATCCAGATGACGGCCGGGTTCGCCGGCGTTGGCCCACCGCGAGGCCAGGCCGAGATACCAGCGGAAGACGAGGGCCATCTGGTGCTTGGGGTCGCGCTCGGCGCGCTCCACCTGGGAGGGGTCACGCTTCAGGAAGAACTCGCGGGTCTGCCGCCAGATGTCCTCCAGCGGTGCCCGGAAGAGTTCGCGTTCCAACGCCGCTTTCCGGTCCGCGGGGATGTCGGATATCCCGGCGCAGGACTTATACGCCTCGTAGAGCTTGGCCGCGCGCATCGCGAACATGGTCCCGCGCTTGAGCACCTGGACCTTGACCCCCATCTCGAACATGTCCGCGGCCGGGGCCATGGCCGTGTCGGCCTGGGCCGCCTGGGCCAGCATGGCCCGCACCGCGTCGCAAGTGCCGGACTCCACGCAGGCCTGGTTCACGGAGCCGGTGAGCACGTAGGCGGCCCCCATCGCGAAAGCCGCCGCCACGGAGGCCGGGGTGGATATCCCGCCGGCCGCGCCCACGCGCAGGGGCTCGGCGTAGCCATGGCGCGCCTGCAGGGAGTCGCGCAGGGCCAGAAGGCTCGGCAGGATGGTCACCAGGGGCCGGTTGTCGGTGTGGCCGCCGGAATCCGCCTCCCCGGTGACGTCCTGCGCCACGGGGATCGAGGCGGCCAGGGAGGCCTCCTCCGGGGTGATCTGCTTCGACTCCAGGAGCTCGCGCAGGATGGAGTCCGGGGGAGGGGAGAAGAACTTGGCCGCGACCTCCACGCGGGAGACCTTGGCGATGACGCGGTTGGGCGCGACCACGGCCCCGTCGGGCCCGCGCCGCAGTCCCGACACGCGATAGCGGACGACGGGCAGGGTCAAGTCGAGATAGGCGGACGCCTCGACGAGGCGCACGCCCTTGCGCAGGTAGAGCCCGACGACCTCCGCCTCCAGGTCCGGCTCATTGGGGCTATGGATGAGGTTGAAGCCGTAGGGCGAGCCCGCGAGGGAGCCTTGAAGCCTGTCGATGGCCGCCTCGACGCGCTCCAGGCTCAGCCCGGCGGCGCCGAAAAAGCCGAGCGCCCCGGCGCGCGCGGCGGCCTCCACCACCTCCACGGAGGCGATCCCGTTGGCCATGGCGCCGCAGAGATACGGGTAGCGCAGTCCATGGTCGCGGCAGAAGGAGAGGTCGCCCAGGGCCTCGGGGGGGCAGGCGGGGACATAGGCCAGGAGAGGAAGGGAGCCCGTCTCCGGCGCGGCCCCGCCCAAGAGGGCCGACCCGCCGGAAACCGCGGAAGATTTTCCGTCCACGTCGACGACGAAGAACGGCTCCCGGAGGCGGAGGAGTCGGTCTTTTATGGAGGCTTCCCGGCTGGATGCAAGCGCGCCCTCGGGGCGCCACCAGCCGAGAGCGGCTCCCGAAAGAGTCGGCGCGCGGTGGGACATCGCTATGACGAGAAATACTAGGATTTTTGGGCCCTTTCCCACAAGGCTGGCTGGCGAGACCGAGCTTTGGGTAAATTCCGATGGAATTTGCCCAAAGCTCGGAATAATTGAACGGCCATCGAACGGACGCTTGACCCATACGGACTAAAACACGGATAATCGGGACATGAAGCGGCTGGATTCGAGGGCCTTCTTCAAGCTCCTGCTGGGGAGGAGCCGGGGCGACGCCGCGGCGGCCGAGCGTGTCGCCAGCTCCCATCTGAGCGAGTTGACGGTCATGATGTGCGACGCCTCCGGCTTCTCGCGCCGGCTCCACGAATTCGGCGTGCTCCCTTTCTTCACGGCGATGGCCCGGTGCCATGAACGCATCCTTCCGATGATCGCGCGCTCAGGGGGGGACTGCCTCTGCCACGACGCCGACAACATCCTCGCCGTTTTCCCCGATTGCCGGGGCGCGGTCCGCGCCGCGGCCTCCATCCAGCGCTGGCTGCGCTCGCGCAACGCCCGGCTCCCCGACTCCGAGCGGTTCCATCTCTGCATCGGCATCCACCGAGGGGAGGTCGTGCGGCTCAAGGACAGGATCCTCGGGCCCGCGGTGAACGTCGCGGCGAAGCTCGGCGAGGATCTCGCCGGCAAGGACGAGGTGCTCTTGACGCGGCAGGGGCTCGAGCGCCTGCCTGCGGGCGTGCGGGCGGCGTACCTTCGTTCCGCGGAGATCGGCGGAAGGACCTTCGAGCTACACAAGCTCGCGTTTTGATCCGTTCGCACCTGTTCTTGGAGGAATCATGATCCGATCGCTGTTCTCGCTGATGCTGTTGGCCGCCGTTTCGACGTCCTGGGCCGCACAGGCGGCGAAAAAGACCTCGAACGAAGGCCGTTCCAACCCCGCGGCCGAAGCCGCGGCGTTCCTCGATGTCTACAATTCCCTTTATCAAAACCTGCGGCGCGTCTCCTCCGAGGCCGAATGGGCCGCGGTCACCGACGTGTCGCCGGAGCATGACGCCGGGCGCGTGGCCGCGGGCAAGGCCCTGGCCGCCTTCACCGGGGACCCGGCCGTCATCGAGCGGGCCAAAAACCTCCTGGCCCGCAAGGGTGAGCTTCCCGAAGCCGCGGTCCGTCAGCTCCAACTCGTCCTCCTCGAAGCCGCGGAGAACCCCGGCACCCTTCCCGCTGTCTCGTCGAGGAGGGTGGAAGCCGAGGCCCGGCAGGGGAGCATCCTCAACTCCTTCACCTTCTGCCTGGACCGGAGCTCCGGAACGCCCGGTTCCCCCGAAGGCTGCGCCCGGACCGCCACGGCCAACGAGCTCGACGAGCTCTTGGTCAAATCAAGGGACATGGAGGAGAGGCTCCGAGTATGGAAGGCTTCCAAGGAGACGGGCCAGGCCCTGAAAGCCGGCCTGGCCGAATTGCGCGACCTGCGCAACCAAGTCGCGCGCCATTTCGGCTATTCCTCCTTCCACGCCCTCCAGGTGGCGGATTACGGGATGAGCGTGCGCGAGATGGACGAGATGCTCTCTTCCTTCCTGCGCGACTTGGGGCCTCTCTATCGGGACCTCCATTGCTGGACGAAGGGTGAGCTCGCGCGGCGCTACGCGCTGCCCGCGCCCGAGAGATACATCCCCGCCCATTGGATCGGGAACCGCTGGTCGCAGAGCTGGCCCGGCATCGTGGAGGCCGCGGACCTCGATCCCCTCTTCCAAGGCCGGAGCGCGGACTGGACGGTGAAGACCGCGGAGTCCTTTTACGCCTCTCTCGGCTTCCCGAAGCTCCCCGACTCCTTCTGGAGCCGCTCGGACCTCTACCCGGTGCCCGCGGGCTCCTCGCGCAAGAAGAACACCCACGCCTCGGCCTGGCACATGGACCTGGACGCGGACGTCCGCTCCCTGATGAGCGTTAAACCCGACAGCCGCTGGTTCGGCACCGCCCATCACGAGCTCGGACACATCTACTATTACCTGTCCTACGCGCGCGAGGGCGTGCCCCCGCTCCTGCGCCGCGGCGCCAACCGCGCTTTCCACGAGGCGGTGGGGGAGCTCATCGGCATGGCCTCCGGGCAGGAGCCCTATCTCCGCCAAGCGGGGATACTCCCCGCGGACCGCTCCGTGGACAAGACGCAATGGCTGCTCAACGAGGCCCTGGAGGAGAGCGTCGCCTTCCTGCCCTGGTCGGCCGGGACCATCGCCTCCTGGGAGAGGGACCTCTACGAGCTCGACCTGGCCACCTCCGCCTGGAACAAGACCTGGTGGTCCTACGCCGGAAAATATCAGGGCGTGGCCCCGCCGGAAGACCGAGGGGAGCAGTCCTGCGACGCCTGCACCAAGACCCATGTCAACGACGATCCCGGCCAGTACTACGACTACGCCATCGCCACGGTGCTCAAGTATCAACTGCACGAGCACATCTGCCGCAAGATCCTCAAGCAGGACCCCCATGCCTGCAACTACTACGGGAGCCGCGAGACCGGGGATTTCCTAAAGAGCCTGCTCCGGGAAGGCGCGGCGCGCGATTGGCGGACGCTCCTGAGGGAGAAGACGGGCTCGGACCTCGGCACCCGCGCCATGGCCGCGTATTTCCAACCGCTGGCGCCCTACCTCGCCGAGCGCAACCGGGGGGCGGCCTGCGGGTTTTGATTGGCCCGCCCGCTTTTGATAGCATGAGGCCGGACATGTCCTCGCTCCATCCCGATTGCCCGCGCGAAGTCCCGGTCTGCAGGACTCTCTCGGAACCCGCCGATTCCATCGGCAACACCCCCATCCTTCGTCTAAAGAAGGCGAGCGCCGAGACCGGCTGCACGATCTACGCCAAGGCCGAGTTCCTCAATCCGGGCGGGAGCATCAAGGACCGCATCGCGAAGTTCATCATAGAGGAAGCCGAGCGGCGCGGGACGCTCAAGCCCGGACAGACCATCCTGGAAGTCACCAGCGGGAACACCGGCATCGCCCTCTCCATGGTCGGCGCCGCCAAGGGCTACAAGGTCGCCATCCTCATGCCCAAGACCGTGAGCGAGGAGCGCCGGGCGATGATCCAGGCCTTCGGCGCGGAACTGCGGCTCTTAGACGACCTCCTGCGCATGCACGCGGCCGTGGCCCAGGCCGAGGAGCAGGCGGCCAAGGACCCCTCCCTCTTCCTCACGCGCCAGTTCGCCAACCCGGACAATCCCCTCTGCCATGAGACCACCACCGGGCCGGAATTGCTGCGCCAGACCGAGGGGCGCTTCGACGCCTTCGTCATGGGGGTGGGCACCGGAGGGACGCTCATGGGCGTGGGCCGCGCGATCCGCAAGGCCGGCTGCAAGGCCCGCGTGGTCGCCGTCGAGCCCGATGAGTCCGCGGTGCTCTCCGGCGGGCCTCCCGGACGGCACGGCATCCAGGGCCTCGCCGACGGCTTCATCCCCGAGATCGTGCGCAAGGACGAGATCACCCAGGTCGTGCGCGTCAAGACGCCGGACGCCATCGAGATGTCCCGCCGCCTCGGACGGGAAGAAGGGCTCCTGGTGGGCATCTCCTCGGGCGCCAACGTGCTCGGCGCGATGGCCGTCGCCCGGGAACTCGGCCCGGGGCATACCGTAGTCACCGTGCTCCCGGACCGCGGCGAACGCTACCTCAGCGTTCGTTAAGCCCGCCGGAGGCCGCGGATACAATTAATGATACAATTGGTTGACAATTAATAGAATGCCTGGCACACTTGCATCATGACCGTATCCTACCAGCCCAAGTTCGAGCGTTCCGCCGCGGTCCTGCGGAACATCACGGAGGCCTCCAGCCTGCGCGCGTGGATCGAACAGCAATCCATCGACGTATCCTGGATCGCCCGAGGCCAGCGCGACGCCCTGGTCCGGTTGGCGCACTATTCCACGAGGATCGAGGGCAATCCCCTGACCCTGCCCGAGGTCGAAGCTCTAGCCGCTGGAAAAGACTTGCCCGTTGGAGAACGAGCCAAGAGAGAGGTCTTGAATTACTTCGCGGCCCTGAGGTGGATTTGGCGGGAGAGCTCCGCGCATCGAGTCGACGAGAAGAATCTCCTGCATCTGCATGCCATCTTGACCCAAGGATTGCTCCCCAAGGATGAAGCGGGATGCTACAAAACCAAGCCCAATGCCGTTTTCGGCCGGGGCCGCATCCTCTACAAACC
>CAYWAR010000083.1:0-8703 GCA_964455765.1 uncultured Elusimicrobia bacterium | reverse complement strand
GAAGAGATGAAACAATGTCGGCAAGTTGATGTTCGGTGCAGATTGGGACGTGCGGGCGGCATCCGACGCATGTTCTGCGACCAGCGTGGAAATCACCGAGTGTCGTTCATCGCCCTTGTGTTGATCGGTTCGCTTGTCGCATCAACATTTGCGGAATCTCGCTCATCGCGCGGCAACTCCGACGATCCCTCGAAGAAACTCGAAGAGACATTCCAGGGCATGATGGGCGACGCGCACTTGACCAACTTCGCGGAGAACAAGAAGTTCTTCTTCGACAAGGACAACCCGGCCAACTTCGCGCGCACTTGGGCCGCGGCGAGCTACGTCTACAAGTCCTACGGGTCCATCGGCGCCCCGGCGCGCGCCGAGGAGATCGCCGACACCTCCGTGCTGGCCGAATTGGAGGGCAAGTTCCCGCACCATAAGGACGAGTACATCCCCGCCTTCAACAAGGTGAACATCTCCCGCATGAAGCTCGAGGGCGGGCCCATCCTCACCAAGGCCGTCATGATCCAGTTCCCCTCCAACCGCTGGGACCTCGACCGCAAGTATGACGGCTCCATCGACAACACCCTCGAGGAAGTGGCCAAACTTGCGGGGAAGTTCGCCGCGGCGCGCATCGTCATCGAGGGGAACGTGGATACCAGCCGCAAGATCGAGTTCCAGCGCGAAGGCCCCCGGGTCTTCAAGGAGATGTCCCTGGCCGTGCAGGAGTTGAGCGAGAAGCGCGCCGACTCGGTGCGCTCGGCCCTGCAGTCGCGCTACAAGTTCAACGCGAACAAGCTGGCGGTGCTGGGCAACGGCTGGGACAACCCCGCCTCCCTGACCGACCACGCCAAGAACCGGCGCGTCGAGATCAAGGTCTACCCGCCGGAAGCCGAGTGAAGCGCCCCGCCTGGCTCTCGGAGTTCTCCATCCGCGCCCCCTCCGAGAGGCGCAGCCGCTTCCTGCTGGGTTTTTCGAGCGTCTTCCTCTGCCTCCTCTTCTGGTGGCTCCTGACGCGGGGCTCCGAGATCGAGGCCCGCTTCCTGAGCCCCCAGATACTCCCCAATCCCCTCGACGTGCTCGGCTCCTTCGCCCGGGGGGAGGAGGGGGGGCAGTCGCTCTATGAGCGGGGGCTCATGACGAGCATCGCCTACAGCTTCTTCCGCACCACGGTGGGCTTTCTCATCGCCGCGGCCGTGGCCGTGCCCCTGGGAATATTCATGGGCTCCTTCACGCCGGTGCGCGAGTTCTTCTCTCCCCTGACCACAATCGGGGGCTACATCCCCATCGCGGTGCTGGTGCCGCTGACGCTCTCGTGGTTCGGCCTGGGCGAGAAGCAGAAATTCCTCTTCCTGGCCCTGGCCACCTTCGTCCTGCTCCTGCCCCTGGTGGTCGACGCCGTCGACAAGATCGACGACGCCTTCCTGCAGACCGCCTACACGCTCGGCGCCACGCGCCTGCAGACCATACTCCACGTCATCGTCCCGGTCTCGCTCGGCGACATCTACGACCACCTCTGCCTGACCTACGGGATCGGCTGGGGCTACATCATCCTGGCCGAGGTCATCAACGCCAACTACGGCCTGGGCAGCCTCATCATCACCTCTCAGCGGCGCGGGCCCTATGAGCACGTCTACGCGGTGCTCATCGTCATCGTGCTCATCAGCATCCTCATCAACGCCGCGCTCTTAGCCCTGGGCCGCTGGCTCTTCCCCTATCGAGACCCCGCATGAGCGCCGAAGCTCCCGTTCCCCCGGTCGTGGAGTGCCGCAAGCTCACCAAGGTCTTCATGGACCGGGAGACGGGCAAGTCCTTTAAGGCCATCGAGGACATCTCCTTCGTCGTCGAGGACCTCCCCAAGTCGGGGGAGTTCATCACCATCCTCGGCCCTTCCGGCTGCGGCAAGAGCACGCTCCTCAACATCATCGCCGGCCTCGCCCCGCATTTTCCCCAGACCTCGGGGGAGGCCCTCGTCAAGGGCGTCCCCGTCGCGGGCCCGGGCGCCGACCGCGGCATGGTGTTCCAAAGCTATTCCTCCTACCCCTGCTACACGGTGCTCGAGAACGTGGCCTTCGGGCTCATGCTCCAGGGCATGGAGGAGGGCAAGCGCGAGGAGATCGCGGCGCAGTGGATCAAGAAGGTGCGGCTCTCCGGCTTCGAGCGCAAATACCCCAAGGAGCTCTCCGGAGGGATGCGCCAGCGCGTGGCCTTGGCCCGGACCCTGGCCGTCAAGCCGCGCGTCATCCTCATGGACGAGCCCTTCGGGGCGCTGGACCGTACGACGCGCTGGGAGATGCAGGACCTCTTGATCGAGCTCTGGCGGGAGGTCGAGGCCACGGTGTTCCTGGTGACCCACGACATCCCCGAGGCCGTGTATCTCGGCGACAGGCTCTTCCTCTTCAGCCCCGGCCCCGGGCGCATCGTCGACACGGTCAAGCTCCCCCGGCCCACGGAGAAAGCGGCCGAGATGCAGAGGACGGCCAGGTTCAGCGAGACCGTCAACGAGATCAGCCGCAAGGTGGAGACGATCCGGTAATGGCGGAGCCCTCGGCCTACGTCAAGGAAGCCTTCAAGCGCCAGGAGAACCTCATCACCTTGGGGGGGCTCGCCGTGGCGGGCGCGGTCTTCAACCCGGGCTTCCTTTTGCTCGGCGCGGCCCTTGAGCTCGGCTATCTCTGGGCCATGGCCTCCAACGCGCGCTTTCGGCGCGCGGTGGACTCCCGGCTTTATCAGGCGCGCTCCCTCTTCGGCGCCCAGGAGAAGGAGAGGCTTTTGGCCGCCATCCCCCGTCCGGAACGGGACCGCTACCAGGAGCTGGCCGCGATCCGGGAGAAGGTGTTCGACTCCTGGGAGTCGCGCGACCCGGTCACGCGGAGCCTGCTCCAGCCCGGGGTCGAGAAGCTCGACTATCTGCTCGACTCCTTCCTCAAGGCGCAGACCGCCCTGCACCGCATGCGCGAGCACCTCGGCGAGAGCGACCTCTCCCTCATCGAGAAGCAGGCCAAGATGGTGGAGGCGGAGCTCGGAGGGGACCTGAGCGACGCTTTGCGGGAGGCCAAGGCCCGGCATCTGGACCTGCTGCGCCAGCGCATCGCCCGGCTCAAGAAGCTGCAGGAGGACCTGGCCCTGGCGCGCACCCAGCTCGACACGCTCGAGAACGCCGTGCGCTTCGTCAGCGACCAGTCCGTGTCCCTCTCGGACCCCCAGCAGATCTCGGCCCAGATCGACCGCGCCGTGGCCGAGGTGGGCGACACGGAGAAAACCATCCAGGACGTGGAGACCTTCCTTTCCGGGGCGGAGGACGGCGCCAAGAGAAGGACACCCCAGGGGGGGACGCGATGACCTTGGACGCTTTTCCGAAGTGGGCCAGGGAACTCGCCGACCGCTATGTCAGCGGAGCGGCCTCCCTCTTCCTCGTGCACGGCAGCGTGAACGACTGGGTGCCTTTGCGGGAATCCGCCGGGACGCGGTTCGTCTCGCTGGGCGAGTTCCTCAAGACCGCCGTCTTCGGCAAGCGGGACGCCGTGCTCTTCTTCGACCAGGGCTCGGGCATCACCGTCAACCCCGAGGCCGTGACCGACTTCTACCGGGCCGTGGAGGCCATGGACGCCGTGGGCGGGACCTCCTACTCCAAGAAGCTCCCCAAGAACCCGGCCGACGCCCTGGCCGTGCTCGACCGCTACGTCCGCACCCGCATCTCCTCCGAGAAGCGCAAGGGGGGCGTGGCGATCGTGGTCCAGTTCGCCCATCTGGTGGCTCCCCGCGGGGAGACGCAGTTCATGAGCCAGGAGGACTTCCGCACGCTCATCACCCTGCAGAAATGGGCCGGCGACCCGGACTTCGCGCGGGCCGACGTCACCGTGGTGCTCGTGACGGCCAACCTGCAGGACCTGCACGAATCCATCGTCAACAGCCCCTTCACCTCCAAGGTCGAGATCCCCCTGCCCGACGAGGGCGAGCGCCGCGAGTACCTCGCCGCCTCCGGGGGTGGGGTGAAGTATGAGGGCCTCACCCTCGAGACCTTGGGGGCGCAGACCAACGCCCTCACCCGAGTCGACCTGGAGGTCATCCTTAGGGAGGCCCGGCGCCTGGGCAAGCTCGACCTGGCCTTCGTGGTCCGCAAGAAGAAGGAGCTCATCGAGAAGTCCTGCTTCGGCCTGCTCGAGTTCCTCGAGCCGCGGGCCAACTTGGACGCCGTGCAGGGGCTCTGCGCGGCCAAGGCCCGCCTGCGCGAAGACATCTCGCTCATCGCCAAGGGGCGCTGGGACGCCCTGCCCATGGGCTATCTCGTCTGCGGGCCGGTGGGCACGGGCAAGACCTACATCGCCACCTGCGCCATCGCCGAGCTCGGCATCCCCTGCGTCCAGCTCCTCAATTTCCGCTCCAAGTGGGTGGGCGCCACCGAGGGGAACCTGGAGAAGATCCTCATGACGCTCCGGGCCCTGGGGCCCGTCGGGGTCATCATCGACGAGGCGGACGCCTTCATGGGCGACCGCTCCGAGGAGGGCGACAGCGGCACCTCCAACCGCATCTTCGCGCAGTTCGCCACCCAGATGGGCGACACCAAGTATCGCGGCAAGATACTCTGGTTCCTGCTCACCTGCCGGCCGGACCTCCTCCCCGTGGACATCAAGCGGCAGGGCCGCGTGGAAGTCCACATCCCGCTCTTCTATCCCCAGACTTCCGAGGAGAAGGTCCAGCTCGTCCTGGCCATGTCGCGCAAGCAGAAATGGGAGGTCGCGGCCCCGGACGTGGACTCCAAGTGGCTGGAGGGGAAGAAGGTCTCCGGCGCGGACATAGAATCCTTGCTGGTCGCGGCCAAACGCAAGAGCCTTCTCGACGGGGACTCCAAGCCCAAGCGCCATTATCTGGAGCTCGCCGCGCTCGACTTCATCCCCGCCACCTCGGCGGTCGAGGTGCTCTACCAGGAGCTGGCCGCGGTGATCGAGTGCACCGACCGCTCCTTCCTCCCCGAGGAGTACCGCAAGGCCGACCGCGCCGACCTGCTCAAGGAGTTCCGCCGGCTCCAGGCGCTGCTTTCGTGAGCCAAGAGCCGATCAAGGTCCTCATCATCGAGGACGAGCCGGGGGCCGCGAGGCTGGCCGGGCTCGCGCTGACCTGGGGGGACTCTCCGGGCTTCGCCATCCATCTGGCCCGGACCCTGGCCGAGGGCCTCTCGCGCGTGCATGAGGCCAAGCCCGACGTGATCCTCCTCGACCTCGGCCTTCCCGACTCCGCGGGCATCGCCACCTTCCAGCAGGTCCGCTCGGCCGCGCCGCAGGTCCCCGTGGTCCTTCTCACCTCGCCGGGCGAGGAGTCCCTCGTAATGGAAGCCATGCGCATGGGCGCCCAGGACCACGTGGCCAAGGGCGTCGCCGAGCTCCCCTTCCTCTCGCGCGCCCTGCGCTACGCCATCGAGCGCAAGCGGGCCGAGCTCCATGAGGAGCGCCTCAAGGAGGAGTTCCTCCATAACGTCAGCCACGAGCTCAAGACCCCGCTGACGGCCTGCATGAACGCGGTCGCGCTCACGCTGGAGGGCAAAGCGGGCGAGGTGCCGGCGGGGGCCCGGAAGATCCTGGAGATCGCGCGCCGCAGCGCGGAGCATCTGGGGGACATGATCGACGACCTCCTCGACGTGACCCGGGCCGAGACGGGGAAGCTGACCTTCGAGCCCAGGCGCATGAGCGTGCCGGAACTCCTCGCCGAGGTCGCGGAGACGGGGAGGATGAGCGCCACGAGCAAGGGCATCACCCTTTCCGTGGAGGCCGCCAAGGACCTCCTGCCGGCGCACGCGGACCCGGTCCGGGTGAGACAGGTGCTCATGAACCTCGTCGATAACGCGACCAAATACACCCCCAAGGAAGGCCGCATCGTCCTGCGCGCCGGGCTCCACGGCGGCGGGCGCGACGCCGTCGAGGTGGCGGTCGCGGACTCCGGCTGCGGCATCCCTCCCGACGCGGTCAAGGACGTCTTCGAGCGCCTCTATCAGGTGCGCGGCCAGGAGGGCGCCGGAGGCAGCCGCAGGGGCCTGGGCATCGGCCTATACCTCTGCCGTCAGATCATCGAACGCATGCGGGGACGCATCTGGGCCGAGAGCGAGTTGGGCAAGGGGAGCGCCTTCCTCTTCACCCTGCCCGTATTCTCCCTGGAAAAGCTCCTCGAGCCCGTCATGATGAAGGGCGGGACGCCGGCCAAGACCCTGGTGCTCCTGACCGTGGAGGTATCGCCCCCTGACCGGATGCTCCAGGAGGAGAACCTGCGCGGCGCCGTCTCCGAGGCGCGCGAGTTGCTCGAGCATAACATCTACCCCGGCGATCTCCTCCTGCCCGAGATCATCCCGGGGGGGGAGAAGGGGCTGATTTTCCTCGCCGTGGCCATCGACCCCGGCATGGTCCCCAACATGGGCCGCCGCCTGGAGGTCGCCCTGGCGGGGGGCTATCTCCTGCGCAAGAACCTCCTCGTACCGCGCGTGCGCCACAGCGTCATCGAGTTCTTCGGCGGCGCGGACGCTCCCCCGGAAGGCCGCCTCGCCGAAGCCGCGCGCGCGATAGAAGACCGGGTCCGCCAGAGCGTCGCCCAAAGACGCTGACTCCGAACAAACGCGACCGCGTTTGCCCGGAGTTGGATCGATCATCGCGCATGGCCTCCCCTCCGCCCGCCGCGTTGAGAAGGGTCGGCACCCCCGGTCGCGCAGTCGATTCGAACGCAACCTGCCCGTAGGAATCGATCAGGTCCGCCGCTGTAAAAAATCCTTGTATTTCCAGCATCTGAACACTTGCCGGCAAGGGTTGAAGGAACTTTTTTGGGCTTCGTCCGTACATGGGGGCAAGGCGCAATGAAAGGCGGGAGGGAGGACCCCATGGACTTGAAGACGCTCGACGATCGGCAATTGACGCTGAAGCTCGAGGAGGCGGTGCGGCGGGAGCATTCGTGCCTGGCCGCGGTGCTGGAGCATTTGATGGAGTTCGACGACCGCAGGCTGTACGCGAAGCTGGGATATCCTTCCCTGTTCGCCTACTGCACCCTCCAGCTCGGCTACGCGGAGAACGCCGCGTATCGTCGGGTCTACGCCTCCCGGCTGGCCCGGAAGTTTTCAGGGCTCTTGAGCCTGCTGGATAAGGGGAAACTGCACCTGGAGGCCGTGGCGCTGGTGGGGCCCTTGTTGACCGCTGAGAATCATGAGGAGCTCCTCCGCCGGGTGGGAGGGATGAGCAAGCGTGAGGTCGAGCGACTCGTCGCGGGCCTCGCTCCCACCCCCGACAAGGCCGACCATATGCAGCGTCTTCCGCGAGGCCCGGAGCTCGCGGCAGGGGTCGCGGCGCTGCCGGGGTCCGCCGTGGAAGGGGCGGCCCCCGGCGGGCCGGGCTTGCCGGGCCTCCCGACGTCCGGGAGGATCGACCCCCTATCTCTCAGCCGCATGCATGTGGGTTTCAGTTGCGGCGAGGAACTGGTCCGCATGCTCGAACGCGGGAGAGAACTCCTGCGGCATAAGCATCCGGAGGGTCGTTTGGAGGATGTCATCGGCGAGATGGCCGCGGTTTTCTTGGAACACAGGGATCCGGAGCGGCGTCTTCGCAGGGCGAAGCGCATCGACATGCGGGACCGAGGATTGGGGACCGGCCGGCGCATACCCGTATCCATCAAAGCCCAGGTCTGGGAACGGGACGGGGGACGCTGCGTTTTCCAGACCTCGGAGGGGCGGCGTTGTCTGGAAAGGGGCCGGCTGGAATTCGACCATGTCATCCCATGGGCGCTGGGAGGGTCGAACCACGCGGGGAACATCCGGTTGCTGTGCCGCGCGCACAACCAACTGGCGGGGCGGGAGATATTCGGCGAGGAACGGATGCGGCCTCGCGCGAAAGCGGCGGAGAGCGGATTGAATTGATCCCGCTGCGGGTTCGGGGAATCCGGCGGGGGGCCGGAGCCGGCGGGATGGACGCGATCCGGCCGGACAAGGCCGGACGCAGCCGGACGCGGCCGGTTGCCGGGGAATGGGCAAAAAGCTACCATGCGGGGAGGGGGATCCGAGAGGATTTCTCTTCGCGCAAGAGCGATGAACACCGGAGCCGACATCGAAGCCCTGCTCAAATCCCGCGTGGTCGCGGTGGTGGGCTGTTCCCCCAAGGCCTCCCGCCCCTCCAACCAGGTGTCGCAGTATCTTCAGGAGTCGGGCTACCGGGTCATCCCGGTCCATCCGGGGGTGGAGGAGGTCCTGGGGGAGAAGTGCTACCCGGACCTGCTCAAGATCCCGGAACCCGTCGAGGTCGTGGTGGTGTTCCGGCGGGCGGAATTCGCCTTGGAGGTCGCGCGCCAAGCCGTGGAGATCGACGCCAAGGGACTTTGGCTGCAAGACGGCATCCTGGCTCCCGAGGCCGTCGACCTGGCGCGCAAGGCCGGACTCACAGTGGTGAGCGACGACTGCATCATGCGCCAGCATCTGAGCCGTTTCGGACGCTAGTGCTCTGACCGGGTCATAATGTCCATTTTGGAGGCCCGAGATTGAGGAAAGCGCTAGGAGCGAGGAGTGAGGATAGCTTGAGCTATCTGAACGACGAGAGACGACGCGATTTCCCGATATCGGGCCTCCCGCCATTGGAGGGAAGAGTGCGTTTTATTCGAGACTTTCACCTTCCAGGCGGGCCGCGCGCTTTCGGGCTGCGCCCTCGCGCCGCTCGGCTTACAGGCCTTCAGGCCTGCTCGCCTCGCGTCGCTTCGGCT
>CAYWAR010000082.1:0-8740 GCA_964455765.1 uncultured Elusimicrobia bacterium | reverse complement strand
CCCCCCCCCGCCCCGCCCCCGCCCCCCCCGCCGCCCCCCCCCCCCCCGCCCCGCGGCCCCCCCCCCCCCCCCCCCCGCGCCGACTCCACCGCCCTTGCGCCCCCCACGCAAGGGGCTATGAGCCTCCGTTTTCCAGCGCGCGGGCATCGTCGAGATCGATGGGGCGCCCTGAGGCGTGCTTGTTCCTGATCAGGTCTTCGCGGGAGATGTAGTTGACCGTCGCGACGCCGAAGCTGTCGGTTTTCCGACGCGACCATGCTTCCTCGAAATCCACGCCCTTGAGATTGGACATCACATCGACCTGAAGCGGTCTTGCCCCAAGGGATATCCCGTTATCGGCGGTGAATACTTCCGGGGTCATCTCGGGGGAGCCGAAGCCGATTTCCTCCAGGGCGGCGATCACCCGTCTGGCGTTTTCCCCGGTCCGGCGGACATAGATGTCGAGGTCCTTGGTCATTCGGGAATGGCCGTGGTACACGACGGCGAATCCGCCTACGATCATGAAGTCGACGCCGTGCTTGTTCAGGGAGGCGACGATCCTATCAAAATCATCGGGAGAGGAGAGGTCGGGGGAGGCCGCGCTCATCGTTCGTGGCGGAAGACACGGACTACGTTTTCCATGCGCCGCGGCATGTCGCGGCCGCCGCTCATCCACCAATAAACCTTGCGATAAAAAGCCCGAGCGGCTCGGATCCGTTCCGAGGGAGGGGAGGACATGTCCTCGGGCGGCTCGTGGACGCTGGAGTCGGCCCATTGTCCCGCCGGGATCACTCGAACGACGTTCTTGACTCGTTCCATGACCGCCTTCGCCTAAGTATAACTCCCGATGCCCGGCATTTCCAGGGGGAGGGCATTCGATAGAGGAAGAGGCTAGCAACAGCTGAATTGACTCAGTTATTGTTTGACAGGCCCTTATGACCCGATGAGGCATGGGCCGATTTAGGGCTGAAAACTGCCCCTTGGGCCCAAGGCGGCGGACCCTCATGCAAGGTAGCATCTACCCATCCTTGCGGAGGAAACCATGAAGACATCCAAACAAATCCTGGCCCTTGCCCTCGCCTACTCCCTAGTCCACTCCGCCGCCGCCCCGGCTTGGTCCGCGGCATTCTCTCTTTCGACGCTCCCCTCCTTGGGCGTCCAGGCGCGGCCCGCCCCCGGGAAACCGGTCGTCCAGGTCCCGCCCCCTTTCCGGCCCAAGCCCTGCCCGGATGTCCAGCCGAAGCAGGGCGCGGCTGCCGTTCCGGCCGCCCCCTCCGTGCCCACCCCCTGCGGCGACAAGCCTTCGTACTCCGAGCCGAAGGCGGAAGAGGCGCTCCGGACGCAGGAGAGCCTCCAGACGCTCGGTGACGCGGTGCGGGAAGGGAAAGGTGAAGGCGCCGATTCCCGGGCCTTGGACCTCTCCTTCGACGGCGCGAAGGCCGAAGGGACCGCGGCCGGGGCGGAGGCGCCCTCCGTCGTTTACGCCGGGAACGGAGGAACCGGGAGCGCAAGCGTCGGGAGAGGCTTGTCGAAGGATATCGGACGAACGCGGGAGCGCGCTGATGTCCCAAGCCCCGCGCTCGGCGGGCGGGAAAAAGCGTCCAAGGACTTCACCCGCTTCCTCCCCGTCGCGGCCTTGGGCGTCGCCCCCTTGGGCCTGGTCGCGGGAAAAGCCGGGATATTGGCTCTCAACCCCTGGGTGCTCGCCGGCGTCGCGGTGGCGGTGGTGGCCGTGGGGGTGGGGGCCTACCTCTGGAAACGCTCCCAGAACAAGAAGGAGCAGTGGGAGAACTCCAAGAGCAACCAGGACATCATTTCGGTGGAGAAGGCCCGCCGGGCCGGCGACGCCGAGACGCTCCATACGATCGCCGTCGATTCCCGCGCCCGGCAGGCGCGCATGAAGGAGCGCATCGCCGACGCGCGCAGCCGGGGCTCCAAGACCGTCGACGACTCATCCAAAGACTCCGTCAAGGTCGCCTCGGCCTTCGAGGCTTTCGACGGCCTGGCCGCGGCCCGGGCGGAGCTCAACGCCAACGCCCTCTCCAAGGACGCCGCCCGCCGCATCGGGCTGGAGCGGCCGGAGATCTGGACGGAGCGCGTGGCCAAGGAGGAGGCCTCCTCCAAGGAGAGCGGCTTCGAGGGCGCTCTGGCCCTGCGGCTCCAGACGCTCTCCTCGGAGCTGAAGACGCAGGACGCGGCCGTCTCGCGCATCGAGGGCGACCTCAAGTCCTTCGACGAGCAGGTCCCGACGCTCTTCAAGGGCCGCCTCAAGGAGATGTCCGAGAAGGGGAAGAAGGACTTGGCCGAGTTCAAGACCTCCGAGGCCGCGCCGGAGAAGGCGCTTCACGAGGCCGCGAACTCCGCCATGCGCGGCCGGGTCTCCGACAGGCTCGGCAAGGAGAACGCGGAATATCTCTCCCACCGGGAGCGCCTGGAGAAGCTGGCCATGGCCGCGGAGGGGACGCTCAAGTCCTCCGTGGACCTGGCCCGCCAGGTGGACAAGGACTTAGGCGAGATGGCGAGCCACGAGAGGCAGCGTCTGGTCTATCTGGGCCTGGCGTCCATGAACGAACGGGTGCCCGTCACCAAGACCGACGAGCGCGGGAACTCCTACGTGGAATACGAGGATCACAGCTTCACTTATAAGGCCCTGGCCGCCTCCGAGGCCTCGGCGGCGCATGCCTCGGCCGCGAGCGCGCGGGCCGGCGTGGAGGCGTTGAGCAAGATCCTCCCGCTCGCGCGCAAGGACGCCGTGCTCCAGGAAGAGCATCTGAGCGCAGGCCTTCCCTCGCCCGATAAGACCAAGATCCCCTCCGGCTCGGGGGGCGTCTTCTTCGACTTCTTCATCCCGGCCACCTGGAACCTCTTCGGCTCGCTCTTCAGCGAGTCGCAGGCCAACCAGGCGCGGGCGCGGTTCGGACCCGTTCTGGGCGGCATCGAGGCCGTGCACCGGGAAGTCGAGGCCCGCCGCGGCGCCGAGCTGGCCTGGGTCGATGAGCGCATCGACAAGGACCTCTCCGGACAAATGGACAAGGCGCGCGGCCTGGCCAAGAAGCCTTAGCCGGGGAGGCCAAGGCCTAGGCGCATTTAAGGCCGAATTTCTCGATGCGCCGTCTCAGGGCGTCGCGGCTGATCCCAAGAAGGCGCCCCGCCTGTTGTTGATTGCCGCCGGTGCGCTCCAGCGCCTGGCGCACGAGCTCCTTCTCCATCTCTTCGAGCTCGAGGCCCCCCTCAGGCAGAATGAACCCCGCCTGCGTCGACGCTCCGGCTTGGACTCTGCCCGCCGCGGAAGGAAGGTCGGCCGATTCTTCTCCGAGTATCATCATGCGTTCAAGGATGTTGCGCAGTTCCCTCACGTTGCCCGGCCAGGCGTAGGCGAGCAGGCGCTTGCGGGTCTCCTCCGAGAGGGCCGGCTTGGGCTTGCGCAGGTCGCGGCTCAAGCGCCCGAGCAGGCTCTCGATGAGGGGGGCTATGTCCTCCGGCCGTTCGCGCAAGGGAGGAAGGCGGACGGTGAGAACGTTGAGCCGGTAGTAGAGGTCCTCCCTAAAGCGCTTCTGCGCGACCGCTTTCTCGAGGTCCTCGTTGGTGGCGGCGATGACGCGCACGTCCACGCTCAAATCCTCGCGCCCGCCGACGCGCTTGAAGGTCTTGTCCTCTATTACGCGCAGGAGCTTGGCCTGCAGGCCGGGCGGCATATGCCCGATCTCGTTGAGGAAGACCGTGCCCGGAGCGGCGATATCGAAGAGCCCCCTCTTGAGGCCCACGGCGCCGGTGAAGGCCCCTTTCTCGTGGCCGAAGAGCTCGCTTTCGAGCAGGTTCTCGGGGATGGCCGTGCAGCTGATCTCCATGAAGGGTTCCACGCCGCGCGCGCTCTCGTAATGGATCGCCCGGGCCAGGAGGTCCTTGCCGGAGCCGCTCTCCCCTAGGAGGAGGATGTTCGAGTCCGGACTCGCGGCCATCTTGCGGGCGTCGGCCACCGCCTTGCCCATGGCCGGGCTCGACGCGACGATGGAGCCGAAGCTGTAGCGCCCGCTCTGGCGCCGGTGCGACTCCGCCGCCCGCCTGCGCAGGACCGAGGTCTCCAGCACGCGGTTGAGGGTCACTTTCAGGGCGTCGAGCTGAAGGGGCTTGAGGATGTAGTCCGCCGCCCCCTCCCGCAGGGCCTCCACGGCGCTGGAGACCTCCGCGAAGGCGGTCATGAGCAGGACCGGGACCTCGGGCCGGGAGTCCCGGATTTTGCGCAGGAGGTCCAGCCCGCTTTCCTCGCCCAGCCGCAGGTCGGTGAGCACCAGATCCGGCGAGACGCGCTCGAGCATGGCTATCGCCTCGCCCATGCCCGCGGCCGAGGCCGTCTTGAAGCCCGCCGCGGAGAGGTCGGCGCAAAGCGACCAGCGTATGAGCTCCTCGTCGTCCACGATCAGGACATGGGCCTTCATGGGCCTTGCTCCCCTCGCGGAGAGGGCTTCGCGCCAGGGCGCGCGGTCCCCGGAGCGCGGCTGCTCTCCACTCGCGGAGGGGGCGGCAGCCTCACATACGCCGTTGCGCCCTCCCCCGGCACGCTTTCGAGCCAGAGTTCCCCCCCGTGCTCCTCGATGATGTGCCGGGCGATGGATAAGCCCAGGCCGCTGCCGTCCTTGCGGGTGGTATAGAAGGGCTCGAACACTTTCTCAAGGGATTCGGCCCCGATGCCGGGGCCGCTGTCGGCGACGGCGATCAAGGTTCCCCCTCCGGGGTCTCTCCTGGCCTGGAGTTCGATAAGCCCCTTGCCCCCCATGACCTGCAGGGCATTGAGGCCGAGATTGAGGAGCACTTGCTCGACCTGTCCGGGATCGCCGAACACCGGCGGCAAGCCCGGGACCATCTCGCAGACGAGCGAGACCCCCTGCGACCGCGCGCGTGATTCCAGCAGGAAGCGCACCCGGAGCAGAGGCTCGGATAGGTCGAAGAGGCGCATCCTCGCTTCCGGAATGCGCGAGAAATGCAGAAAATTCTCCAGGGTCTTGTTGATCCGATCCACCTGGCCGAGCACCTTCGCGAGCACGCCGCGCCTATCGTCTTGCGGCGGCATGCCCTGCTGGAGGACCTGGATCGCGGAGCCGATGCCGGTGAGCGGGTTGCGCACCTCGTGCGCGAAGTTGGCGGCCAGTTCCCCCAGCGAGGCGAGGCGGTCCATGTGCGAGACCTGCCTGCGGTACATCTGGTCAATTTCCTCCCGATCCTCGCGCAGGCGGCGCGCCATGGCGTTGAAGCGGCGGGCCATCAAGGACAATTCTCCGGGAAGCTCCGGATCCAGGCGGGCCTCCAGATCCCCGCCGCGGACCCGGTCCATGGCCCGGAGCATGCGCCGCATGGGCGCTTGGACCATGGCCCGCAGGAAACCGGCGGCGAAGAACCCGGCCAGGATCAGCGCGACGGCTCCAAAGACCAGCCTCCAGCGCAGATGCCGGCCCAGCATCTCCCTGGACCGCTCCAGGGGCGCCACGATGCGCACGGCGCCCAAAGTCGTCTTGCTGGAGCCGTGACAGCGAACGCAGGCGGGCCGGTTCAAGACCGGGAATTCCACCTCCGCATGGTGCTCCGGGACCTTGGAGAGCGAATCGCTCTTCCCTGGAGCCGATCCCCGGCTGAAATCCCGGATGTGCACGACTTTCCGGTCGGAATCGAGCAGTTCGACGGAACTGAAAGGCCCGTTCCTCATCATCCGCTCGAACACCTCGTCGATATGCTTGCGGTCCTCCTTCAACATCGCGGAATCGACCAGTTTCCCGACCCCAGGAATGAACGCGCTCAGGGTCTGCCTCTCCAGGCGATGGTATTCCCTGTGGGTCTCCTGCATATCCAGGACAAGATATCCCGCCAGGATGATGCCGAAAGACAACAGCATGGCCAGGAAAAGACGGGCGCTGATCGTCAGCCGAGTCTGCAGCCCGATTCCGGGATAGATGATCTTCTCTTTATTTAATAATGATTTTTTTAAACTAAGAGAATCTCCAGCCATACTTTCTGTCCTGCAACATAAGTGCCGTAGCCGGCTCCCGCTAGCCTGGGTTCCTCAGTTGGGCGCGTTGGACCGAAGACGGCAAGCCCTCCTCTCGGAGGGCTTGCTTTGCGGCTCCGCTCGCGGGCCTGGGAAGGTTCAGAACTTATAGGTCAGGTAAGTGCCCAGAACGTGCGCCGTGTAGTCGAAGCGGTCGCCGCCGGTCCACACGTAACGGGTGCTGTTCTCATTGGCCGAGGCGCCCGCGACATACCCCCCCGTATTGGCGAAGTCGTCGAGCGTATATCTCTCGAAGAGGTAGTTGAGGCCGATGCGCAGGTCCTTCATCACCTTGTACGCCGCCCCGGCCCGCACCTCGTGCAGGCGGTTGACCATCGTGGGCCAGGACTGCGCCAGCGCGTTGCCGAGTTTCACCGCCCCGTTGGTCATCCCCCCCGCGACCGCGGCCGCCGCGTTGGGATTGAGGCTGCTGAACGCCATCCGGCTGTAGGAGAGCGTGTAGCCCGCGTTGAACTCCCAGCTCTCATCGGGCCGCGCCGTCGCCTCCACCCCCACGGTGTCCACGTCCTCCAGGATGTCCGTGTTCCAATAGTTGAGGGGGTTGAAGTTGTCCGAGGGAAACCCGGCCGCGTCCCAGGCGGTCAACCCGGTGGCGTCATCCTTGGCCCCGTTGTTCATGCGGCTTTTGGCCTGCTCCCGGCTGTAATCCAAGGATACGGAGAAGCTCTCCGAGGGCTCGTAGCTCGCGTCGAAGCTCGCCAGCGCGGATCTCCGGCTCTTGAGTCCGAACCTTTCCCCCGCGCCCAAGGCGTCGTCCTGGAGTGAGCCGTCCAGGCCCAAGGAGAGCGTGTCCGAGGGGGTCCAGCCGAAGCCCAGCCTGCCCTGGTGGCGCTTTCGATCGGCCCAGTTGTAGTTGGCCAAGCCCCTGGCCTCGGGGTTGATCACCTGGCCGCCGCGCAGATAGCCCGTGACGGTGCGCCGCGCGAACTTGTAATCCCCGTGGAGGCGGGCCGAATGCCCCATATGATAGGCGAAGCCGGCGCCGGCGCCGACCTCCTTGGTCTTGTCCACGCGCATGTTCTTATAGGCCCACTTGTCCGAGAAGGCGTCGAGGCTCAGCGTGAGCGGCTGGGCGAGCTCGTAGTCGGCCCCCAGCTCCGTCGTCTGCCGGTTGTAGGAGACGACGTCGTTGATGACCTTGGCGCCGGCCACGTCGTTCTTGGTCGTGCGCCAGTAGGACTCGCCGAAGGCCGCGTAGCCGGGGAAGAGTATCTGGTCGGAGCGGTTGGCGTAGTCGTAATAGCGGACCTTGAGCTTGGCGCTCAGCCGGTCGGTCGGCTTGCTGCTCAGGACATAGCTCTGCGTGAGCGTGCGCACCTCCCCCTTGAAGCGGGATGTCGGAAGCGCCGCGTTTGTGGTGACGTTGGCCGGCGCCCCGCCCACGCCCGCGATGCCTGTGTTGAGCGTGTAGGGCAGGAGCAGGTCCTGCTGGTTGACCAGCCCGAAGCCGAGACTGCCCGTCAGGCGGCTATTGAAGGGCAGTTCCACCGAGCCGGAGGCGGTCATGTCGTGGGACTTGGCCGAGGGCGGCAGGGACAACTGGCCGTGCGCGAAGCGCCCCCGGTTGAAGGCGTTGTTGGCCGTCGAGGTGGACATGTTGGTGGCGGCCGCGTCGGTGGCGCGGAAAGGATTGGCCCAGATGAGCGCGGTGTTGCGGTCGTGGAAGTCCGTGAAGGTGTAGTCGAAGTCCGCGGACCACGCTTTCTTATAGACTCCCGCCCCGGCGCTGATGGCCGTGGTCTGGTAGTTGATGGGCTCGGCCAGCTCCATGCCCGAGGTGAAGAACTTGTCCGAGGTGTGCGTGAGGCCCGCGGCGCCCTGGAACCAGCGCTCGTAGGTGCCGGCGCCGATCTGGCGCGCGCCCGTGCGGCGCTCGTCGTTGACCTTCAGCCAGACCTTCGCCTCCGGGTTCAGATTGAGGTCCAGGGAGAGCGAGCCGCGCTCGCGATCGACGCGGAAGGCGGTGGGGTCCGCGATGGACTGCAGGTTCCGGATGATCGCCTGCTGGGCCGCGTCCTCGCCGGTCGCGTCCGTCGTCGGATTCGGGACCTTGGCCCCCGCCGCGGCTCCGGCCGGACAGCCTCCGTCACCGGGGTTGAAGGCGTTGTAGCGCTCGCAACTCGTCTGCTCCAGCGCCTCCAGGTTCGTCTGGATCTGGTTGGAGATGGCCAGATTCCCCGTTCCTGCCCCGCTGAGGATGAGCTTCCCCTCGCTGTAGTTATGCGGCGTCCGGTCGAAGGCCGCGCCGACCTTGAAGGACCCATAGCGCCCGGCCTGCGCCTTGTAGGATTCGTCCGCTCGCGCCGCGTTCCTGGCCCGGAGATCGAGGAAGAAAGGCTCCTCCTCTCCCTCGGTCCGCAAGCGGAACTCGTTGAAGAGGAAGCCGTCGCGCATGTCCCGGTATTCGCCGAACTTCGCCTTCGAGCCGAAGACGTTGGACCTCCGCCCGCCGAAGTCCGCGACCGAGGCCGCGCCGCCCGTCGAGCCGCCTTCCGAGGCCGAGGGCCCCTGAAGGATGAACGCCATGGAAACCGCCAGTCCCGCGCGGATGATCTGTCTTGTCATATGTTCTCCTCGATAGTTCCGGGTCATGGCCGATGCCTACCTCTGCAGGACGGGGCCGGACGGATTGTTCGACCCATGGATCATCGGGTGGCAGTTCAAGCAGGCCCGGCCCACGGCATAGACCGAGTCGGCGCCCAG
>CAYWAR010000081.1:4064-8807 GCA_964455765.1 uncultured Elusimicrobia bacterium | reverse complement strand
AGGCGAAGGAGGACCCCTCGGCCGCGGCCGTCCGCTGGCGGCGCGCCCGCAGGCGCCAGGCGGGCTGGATCGGCAAGGCCGTCCACTTCGGCAACGCCACGCTCTTCGGGGGAGCCCTCGTCACCGCCCTGCTCGGACCGCTCTCGATCGTGCCCCTCGTCCTGCGCGTGCTCTTCCCGCGTTGGGCCCGCCTTTGGGTCGGCCTCGGCTTCCCGCTGGAGTCCCGCTCCATGACCCGGCTGAGGCTGGACCGGGAGGCGGCCGCCCCGCCCATCGGCCTGCACGCCGGCTACACGAAGGGTGAGATGGCCGCCATCGTGGGCTCTCTGCTGCGCGACCTCGGGCTCGCGCAGCGCCTCGCGCCGATCGTCGTGATCGCCGGACACGGCTCGGTCAGCCTCAATAATCCCCATGAGTCGGCCCACGACTGCGGGGCTTGCGGCGGCGGCCGCGGCGGTCCCAATGCCCGGGCCTTCGCCCAGATGGCCAACGATCCGGAGGTCCGGGTCCTCCTAGCCCGCCAAGGAATCCGGGTCCCGGAGGAGACGCGGTTCATCGGAGCCCAGTGCAATACCTGCGACAACACCGTGGAGTTCTACGACCTCGACCTCCTTCCCGAGGACCGCGAGCCTTTGTTCAACCGCGTGGCGACCGCGTTCACGCGGGCGCGCCGCCGCGAGGCGCACGAGCGCTGCCGGAGGTTCGAGTCCTTCCCCGCCTCGTCGGGGACCGGGGCGGCCCTGAGCCACGCGGAGGGGCGTTCGCACGACCTTGCCCAGCCCCGCCCCGAATACGGCCACGCCACCAACGCCGTCTGCATCGTGGGCCGGCGCGAGAGGACGCGCGGGCTTTTCTTGGACCGCCGCGCCTTCCTCGTCTCCTACGATCCCGAGCGCGACGACAACGGCATCCTGGAGGGGATACTCGCCGCCGTCGTCCCGGTGGTGGCCGGGATCTCCCTGGAGTATTACTTCAGCCGCGTCGACCCGGCGGGCTACGGCTGCGGGACGAAGCTGCCTCACAACATCGCCTGCCTGCTGGGAGTGATGGACGGGGCCCAAAGCGACCTGAGGACCGGGCTCCCTTGGCAGATGGTCGAGATCCATGAGCCGGTCCGCTTGTTCATGGTCATCGAGTGCCTGCCCGAGCGGTTCGAACGCGTGCTGGAGGCTCAGCCCGGCCTGCGCGCGCTCTTGGACCGGCGCTGGCTCTTCGCGGCCTGTCTCGACCCGGATTCGGGCGCGCTCTGGCTGCGCGAGGGCGGGACTTTCGAGTCCTGGATCCCGGAAGGCCCGCTTCACTCCGTCGAAGGAGGCTCCGCGTCCTGGTATCGCGGCCAGCGCGGCCACCTGTCCATCGCCGAGCTCTCCGTATGAACCCTTCGGCCGCCATGCTCAAGGCGTGCGTGCTCGCCGCCATCGGTGCGCCGGGTCTGGTGCTGGCCCTCATCGCGGCCCCGTCATTCTTCCGGCGCGACCTGCCCGAACGCACCGTGGGCGTCCTCACGCAAGCCGGGCTCACATCCTCCCTGCTCGCCCTGGTCTGGGCCCTCCTCGTGTCGGCCGGGACGGGGTGGACGCCCGAGGTCCTGTCCCTGGGAGGCGGGTGGGTGAGCGGCGGGGCCTTCGCCTTCGATTTCCTCATCGACGGCTGGTCGTTGGGCTTCGCCCTGCTCTCCGTCATCATTTGCGGCGTCGTGTCCTCTTTCTCCTTCCGGTATCTGCATCTGGAGCCGGGGTTCCACCGCTACTTCATGCTCCTCATCGCTTTCGTGGTCGGCATACTCCTCATCTCCCTGGCGGGCAGCATCGAGGTGCTCTTCGCGGGCTGGGAGATATTGGGGCTGAGCTCGGTGCTCCTGGTGGCCTTCTTCCATGAGCGCGCCGCGCCGGTCGCCAACGGACTTCGCGTTCTGGCCTTCTATCGGATCGGAGACGCCTGCATGCTCTCGGCCGCCGTCCTGCTCCACCATTGGTCCGGCAGCGGCAGCCTCGCATCGCTCTTCTCCGGCGCGAAGGGCGTATCGGCCCTGGGCGCCCAAGAGGCCGGGGTCATCGCCGCGCTCCTCATCGCCGCCGCCGCGGCCAAGAGCGGGCTATTTCCCTTCTCCACCTGGCTGCCCCGCGCCATGGAGGGGCCGACTCCCTCGAGCGCCGTCTACTACGGAGCCCTCTCCATCCATGCCGGGTGCTTCCTGCTCCATCGGGCTTTTCCCCTTCTCGAACGCTCCCCCGCCGCGCGCGTGCTCGCCGCCGCGGCCGGCGCGGCCACCGCGCTCTACGCCGCTTTCTTGGCCCAAGCTCAGACGGACGTGAAATCCCGCCTCTGCTTCGCCTCCCTCACGCAGGTCGGCATCATCGTCGTTGAGATCGCGCTCGGCTGGAGGATACTCGCCTTCCTGCACATGGCCGGCAACGCCTGCTACCGGCTCCTGCAATTCCTATGCGCCCCCAACATCCTGCACGACATCCACGAGCTGGAGAACGATCTGGGCGGGCGCCTGGCCCGGGCGGGCGCCTCCGCCCCCGCGGCGGGTGACGCCGCAGGGACGGCGCGAGAGGAGGAAGGCTCGCGCGCCGCCCCCGCAGGCGCGCTCTATCTATGCGCGCTCGAAAGGGGATTTCTCGATGGGATCATCGAGCGCCTGGTCGTGGAGCCGCTCGCGCGCGCGGCGGCCCGGCTCGACCGCTTCGACCGGCGGCTATGCTCCTCCCTGCCCGATCTCCTCGGCGGGGCCGGGCGTGAGGAGGATTCGGATGGGGATTGACGCCCTCCTCTGGCTGGGGGTCCTCGCGGCTCCGACTGGAGCGGTCTTGGGCGCCTATCGGCTCGGGCTCAGGGGCAGGCGGCTCTATCTGCTCTGCGCCGCCTGCGCCTGCCTGCTCGCGGCCGCGGCCGCCGCTCCCTTGGCCCTGCGTTTGCTGGGGCGGCCGGCTTGGTCCGGGCTCGCTCCGCTTCCCCTCCTTCTCGTCCCTTTCGCCGCATTGCTCTGGCTGCTCACGGTCCTGGTGACGCCCGCCAGCCGTCTCGATGAGGCCAGCCTCGCCCGGACCGCGGCGGCTTGTCTTATGACCATGGCCGCCTTCCTGAGCGCCTCTCCCTGGCTGTTGCTCCTCTTATGGGCGGGAACCTGCGCGATCTACGCCGCCGGACACGGCGAGCCTCGTTTCGACCGCGCGCGCCGCGTCGCCGTCGCGTACATGGGAGCGTCCGTGGTCCTGCTGGCGGCCGGCTGCCTCCTGAGGGCGTGGGGAGGCCCTCGGGGAGGAGTCTGGGAGCAGACCGGCTGCGGGCTGATCCTGGCGGCGGCTTTGATCCGCTCGGGGGTCTTCCCGTTCCACGCGTGGATCCCGGAACTATTCGACCGGGGACGGATCGGGCCGGCCAACATGTTCAGCGCGCCCCTGCTGGGCGTCTATGTCGCCCTGGTCTTGGCCGTCCCCCATGCCCACGCGGCGCTCTTGAGGACGGCCGCGGTCCTGGGCTTGATCACGGCGGTGTACGGCGCCTTGCTCGCCCTCCATCAGAAGGACGCGCGAAGGGCATGCGGTTATCTCTTTGTCAGCCAATCGGCGCTGGTCGTGGCCGGGCTCGACATCCCCAGCCGGGAGGCCTTGGTCGGCGCTCTCATCCTCTGGGTGTCCTCGGGCCTGGCCCTGGCCGGGTTGACGCGCTGCGTCCTGGTCCTGGAGGCGCGGCGCGGGCGCCTGAGCCTGGACCGCTTCCATGGCGGCTATGACAGGATGCCCGTCCTCGCGGCCTGTTTCCTGATCCTGGGGCTGGCGCTCACGGGTTTTCCGGGCACTCTCGGATTCGTGGGCGGGGAGATGCTGGTCCGGGGGGCGGTGGAATCGTTTCCGGGCCTGGGGCTGAGCGTGGTCGCGGCCGGGGCTCTCACCGGGCTCGCGGTGATGAGGATGTACTTCTCGCTCTTCTGCGGCCGGCGCGACGCCGGGGCCCACTTGAACGTGCTGCGCTCGGAAGGGGCCGGGTTCGGCATCGCGGTGTTCCTTCTGCTCGGCCTGGGGCTCGCCCCGGGAGGATTGGTCCGCCTCCTCGACCGCGCCGGGGCCGCCGCGATCGAAGCGCGGGAAGGGCTGGCGCCCGGGGTCAATCGTTGAAGAAGGTGCTGAAGAGAGGACGCGCGCTGATCGCGCGTCCGCGCAGCAGGACGCGGCGCCCGGCAAGGCGCACGCGGACCTCGCCCCCGCGCGCGGAGGCCTGCCAGGCGCGAAGGCTCGACTTTCCCAGCCGGTCCCCCCAGAAGGGCCCCAGCATGCAGTGGGCCGAGCCCGTGACCGGGTCCTCGTCGATGCCCTGGGCCGGCGCGAAATAGCGCGAGACGAAATCGTAGCGCTTCGAGCGCGAAGGCGCGGTCACCGCCGAGTCTCGGCCGAAGCGCGCGAGCTTCTTGAAGTCGGGCTTCAGGGAACGGAGGGCTCTCTCCGAGGCGAGCTCTATGAGGAAGGCATGAGGGCCGAGATGGAAGCTGTGGGGGAGGGTCTTGAGCCCGAGAGCTTTCAGGAGGCCCGGCGGGGGCGCGGCGGGGCGCACGGGGATGGAAGGGAAATCCAGTTCGATCCACCTCCCTTCGCGGCGGGCCGAGAGGTCGCCGCTGAGGGTCCGGAATCGGACGGGCCGGGCCGCCGGCCAGCTTCCCGCTTCCCACAGCGCGTGCGCGCTCGCCAGGGTCGCGTGTCCGCAGAGCCCCACCTCCACCGTCGGGGTGAACCATCTGAGCCG
>CAYWAR010000081.1:0-4054 GCA_964455765.1 uncultured Elusimicrobia bacterium | reverse complement strand
TCTCGCGGAGCAGGAAAGCGGTCTCGGAGAAGCCGATCTCCTTGGCCAGCGCCTGCATCCGGCGCCGGGAGACGGGCTTGGGGAGCAGGCAGACTGCGGCGGGATTCCCGGTGAAGGGACGGGAAGCGAAGGCGTCGACAAAAAAGACCGGAAAGGAAAAGTCCCAGGACACGGAATGACGGGAATCCGAAGAAACCCTTGCGGGTTTCTTCGGATTCCGGGTCAGGGCCTGCCGCCCATGGTGAGGGCTTGGATGGCCTTCACCGTGTGCAGGCGGTTCTCGGCCTGGTCGAAGACGATGCTCTGCGGCCCGTCGATGACCGCGTCCTCGACCTCGGCGCCCCGGTCGGCCGGCAGGGGGTGCATGTACACCGCGTCCTTCCTGCCCAGCTTCATGCGCTTCTCCGTGCAGACCCACTTCTTGTATTTGGCGATGAGGTCCATGCCGATCTTCTTCCGGTCGGCCTCCGGGACGCCCTGGTCCTGGAGGTATTGGTGGCAGCCCCAGGACTTGGGGTAGAGGACCACGCCGCCCTTGAAGGCCGCGTCCATGTCGTGGACGACCTGGAACTTGGTGCCGTACTGCTTGGCGTAGCCCTTGGCGGCCTCGAGGGTGCGGGGCATGAGGTTGAATTCCTTGGGGTGGGCCAGCACCACGTCCGCGCCGAAGCGGGGCATGAGCGTGATGAGCCCCTGCGGCACCGAGAGCGGCCGCGCGTAGGCCGGGGCGTAGGTCCAGGAGATGACGAACTTGAGCCCCTTGAGGTTGGTCCCGAACTTCTCGCGTATCGTCATGAGGTCGGCGATGGACTGGCAGGGATGGTCCACGTCGCACTGGAGGTTGATGACCGGGATGGAGGAGTGCTCGGCCACCTCGCGGATGTACTTGTTGCCGGTCCCGTAGAAGCAGTTGCGGATCGCGATGCCGTGCCCGTAGCGGGAGAGCACCTTTCCCGTGTCCTTGGGAGTCTCGCCATGGGAGATCTGCATCTTGTCGGGGGTGAGGTCGTGGGCGTGGCCGCCCAACTGGGTCATGCCCGCCTCCGTCGAGTTGCGCGTGCGCGTGGACTGCTCGAAGAACATCATGAAGAGCGTCTTATCCTGCAGGAGCCGGTGCGGCTCGCCGAGGGCGAAGCGCTTCTTGAGGTCGCCGGCGGCGTCGAGCACCGTCTCCAGCTCCTCCTTGGTCCAGTCCACGGTCTCGATCCAGTCCTTCCCGCGCAGCATCGTCTGCATGTTATATCTCCTCATTGCCGCACAGGTACTGCGGCAGGGCCGCGTAGAACACGGCCGACTTGAGCATGTGGTCGACGGGCATGTATTCGTCCACGGTGTGAGCCAGCACCTCGCTGGAGGGCCCGTAGCCGATCGTCGGGATGCCCAGGCGCCCGGCGCTCGCCACGCCGTTGGTGGAGAAGACCCACTTATCCACCTTCGGCGTTCGGCCCGTGGCGAGCTCGCCCGCCTTCACCGAGGCCCGCACCAGCTTGTGATTCTCCGGCAGGACCCAGGTAGGGAAATATTTCTCCTGAGCGACCTTGAGCCCCTTCCAGGAGACGGCCTCGTACTGGAGCAGGTCCACGACGCCGCGGTGCTTGCGCACCGAGGGCAAGGAGCGCACCTGCTTGAGCGCGAGCTCCTTGGTCTCCCCGACCGTCAGCCGCCGGTCGAGATAGAGGGTGCACTCATCGGGCACCGCGTTGAGCGAGGGTGTCTTGCATTCGATCTTCGTGACGGCGACGGTTCCCTTGCCCAGGAACTTGTCCTTGGCCAGGCGCTCGTTGAGGGCCGTGACCTCGCGCACGATATCCGTCATATGGACCACCGCGTTGATCCCTCGCTCGGGAGCGGAGGCGTGGCAGGAGCGGCCCTTGCACACGACCCGGATCTCCATGCGGCCGCGGTGGCCGCGGTAGACCTTGAGCTCCGTGGATTCGGTGATGACCACGTAGTCGGGCCGGATACCCTCCTTCTGGATGATGTGGAGCAAGGGAAGACCGTCGCAGTCCTCCTCCTGGCAGGAGCCCACGGCCAGGTAGGTGTAGTCCCCCGTGAGCCCCAGGTCTTTTAAGATGCGTCCCCCGTAGACCATGGGGACCATGGAGAGCTTCTGGTCCGCGGAGCCGCGGCCGTAGACCTTCCCGTTCTCGTATTTGCCCTTGAAGGGGTCCCACTTCCAGGCCTTGCGGTCGCCGATGCCCACGGTGTCGATGTGCGCGTCGAGCATGATGCGCACGCGCCCGCTGCCGATGCGGCCGATGATGTTGCCCATCCGGTCGACCTTGACCTGGTCGAAGCCGTTGCGCTTCATCTCCTGCGCGATGCGCCGCACCAGGGGCCCCTCCTGGGTTGAGAAGCTCGGGATGGCGACGAGGTCGCGGGCGAAGCGGACCATGGCCGCCTCGTGCTTCTTGATTTCCTTGTGAAGGGCCTTCGCATCGATCATGGGTCGTCCTCCGGTCAATGTTCGCGGCGGGCTCGCCCCGCCGGAGTATGTTCGCGCGTCCCGAGGATGCGCTCGTCGACGCCGAAGATGTAGGCGATGAGCGCGGCGCGCGCCCACATCCCGTTGCGCTCCTGGCGCCAATAGACCGCGCGTTCGTCCTCATCCACCTCCGGGTGGATCTCGTTTCGGCGCGGCAAGGGGTGCAGGATCACGCACCCCTCCTTTATCCTGCTCAGGTGCCCGGTCTTGAAATGGAAGCGGGAATAGTCGATGCCCTTGGATTCCCCGTCCGTGTCGTGCTCATCCTGGATGCGGGTCATGTAGACGGCGTCCGCGTCCGCGAGCGCGGATTCCAGGTCCGGGGCCTCCTGGTAGGGGATGCGGTGGCGCTCGAGGAAGTCGAGGATGTCGCGCTCCATGCGCAGCTCGGGCGGCGCCACGAAGACGAGGCTCACCCCCCGGTAGTTCTTCATCAGGTAGGAGAGCGAGCGCACCGTCCTGCCGCGCTTGAGGTCGCCCGCCATGACGACGCGCTTGCCGTCCAGGCCGCCTTTGAGGTGGCGGTCGAGGGTGTAAACGTCGAGCAGGGCCTGCGTGGGATGCTGGTCCTTGCCCGAGCCGCCGTTGATCACGGGCACGGCCCGGCGGACGCGGTTCATGACCCAGGCCGTCTTCTCCACGAAGCCCGGGGCCGGGTGGCGCATGATGATGAGGTCCACGTAGCTCGAGAAGGTCCTGACCGTGTCCTCGGGGGACTCGCCCTTGATCTCCGAGGAGGTGCTGGTGTCGCGTATCTCGGAGGTCTTCAGGCCGAGGATGTGGCAGGCGTTCTGGAAGGAGAGGAAGGTACGCGTCGAGGGCTGGACGAAGTAGAGCATGGCCCTCTTGTGGGAGAGAAGGGATGCCGTGAAGTCCGCGCCTTTCTTGGTCTTGGTGAGCTTGCGCAGGCGGTTGGCGACCTTGAAGAGATGGTCGAGGAGCTTGCGGTCGAACTGCTGGGAGAAGAGACAGTCGTAGAGGCGGCCCTCGCGCGAGAAGAAGGGGAGCTTCTCATGGATGTCCGACTTGAGGAAGGCGTCCCAATCCCGCCCGACGCCCGTCATCGCCAAACTCCTCTGCATGGCCTCTCCCCTCCCTCCTCTCGGCGCCTTTGAGCCTGGAACCAGTGTATTGAGCTTGGCACGCGGTTGTCAATGAGCGCGGCGGAGCGCGGCGTCGCCCGTCATTGACAAGGCCCGCCGGGAGGGATAGACTGGCTCTTCCTATGAGCCTCATCGTGGTGGCCATCGGCGGCAACTCGCTGATAACCGACAAGGAGCACCAGAGCGTCCCGGACCAGTACCAGGCCTGCGCGCAGACCAGCGTGCACATCGCCAAGCTCATCGGCCAGGGGCACGACCTGGTCGTCACCCACGGCAACGGCCCGCAGGTGGGCTTCATCCTGCGCCGGGCGGAGCTCTCGCGCTCGGAACTCCACATGGTCCCCCTCGACTCCTGCGTGGCCGACACCCAGGGGGCCATCGGCTATCACATCCAGCGGGCGCTCTACAACGAGTTCATGAGACAGGGCGTGCGCAAGCAGGCCGCGACCGTGGTCACCCAGGTCCT
>CAYWAR010000080.1:0-8813 GCA_964455765.1 uncultured Elusimicrobia bacterium | reverse complement strand
AGAATCCGGTCGGCCTAATTCGCGGAGGTGACCCAGGGTCCCGGCAAGGGGGGCTCCCCTTGCCGATGAATCCCGCTGGGGCGGGAAAATCTATGGATTTTACCGGCTCAGCGGTTCACCAACACGATATCGAGGCGCTGCTCGGAATACGGCTCCTTGCGCGCCTCCGAAGAGATGTCCTGGGGCATGAGCATGAGCTCGCGCACGAGGAAATCCGTGACCGTCTGGGCCTGGCGCTCGGCCAGCTCGCGGGTGGAGGAATAGGCCTCCACGCGCAGAGGCACGCCTGGGTGGCGGCGCTTGATGTAGTCGGCGGCGGCCCGCAGAATGCCTTCCCCCTCCCCCTGGAGCGAGCCCGACTCCTTGGCGCCGCCGAAGAGCGCGGTGGAGTCCACGCTGATGAAGAGCCCGTTGCGCTCCTGATGCACCACGCCCCTCTCCTTCAGCGGCCTGCCGGCGCGCGTATACGGGGTCCCGGACGAATCGGTGAACTTATAGACCGGGGAATACGCCTTCCCGGCCCTGAGCCATTCGTCCTGCTCGTTCTGGCCGCTCCAGAGTATCTCCTCGGGCGGGGCGCCCGAGCCCTCGTACTGCTGGAAGACCTTGCCTTCCTCGTCGGCGATGCTCAGCTCCCATTGGAAGCGCTTGGCCTCCCTGGGCTCGATCTTGCGCCCGAGCACCTCGAAGAGCTGGTCGCGGGGCCGGAAGACGAAGCCCGGCCTCTCGCTGAAGAGGGTCCGCCAAGGCTGTATGACGCGCGGGTTGCGCAGGAATTCGGGATGCGTCCTGCGCCAGACCACGGTGAGCGGGGACTCGGCCAGGAGCATCTGCTGGTCCGGCTTGAGGGACTCCCGGATGGAGTCGAAGGGGTCGACGACCAGGTCCAAGGGAGGCTTCGTGGCCTTGAGCTTCGAGCCGCCCTCCCCCTTGATGACCACCTCCTGGGGCATGGAGCCTCCGGGCGAGGGATGGTCCCCCACCAGGGTCTCGCGTTCGGAAGGGTTGGGCTCCGGCGAGGAAGGCGGGGCCAAGGGACTTTCGTCGGCGTCCGACGCGGGCTGGGACGCGGGTTCCTGCACCGGGTCCTTGGAGGTCTCCACCGCCATCGTCGGCGGCGCGTCCTCCGCCCATGCCCCGACCACGATCATGGCCGTCATGAGCGCTATTGCCGTTCCTATCGCCGTTGCCGTTGTCGCTGCCGTTAACATACGACGAAATCCCGTAAATTTCGACCTTGATATTTTGTTGAAGAGCGCGAAATTGACGGGATTTCGGAGATTTCTCATGTTTTTACTCCAATAGGAAGCGGAATGTGATGATCCCCCACTGGTTCCCCTGCGAGGCATTGACCGGGGCGAAGCGCCAGAGCTTGAGATGTTCCATGGCCAGGCGGTCCATCCTCCCGAAACCGGAAGTCCGCTCCACGCGCATGGTCTCTTGGACCTTCCCCGCGGGGTCCACCGTGAAGCGGATGGAGACCGCGGACTCCACCACGCCCTGCTCCTTGGCCCATTGCGGGAATTGGGGGACGCTCGCCGAGACCACTTGGCGGTCGGAGAGCGGGCCTTCGATCTCCACGGCTTTCTTGGGGGCGGATTGCGGACCCTCCTCGCGCGTCCTCGGCGCTAGCGCGGCGGGCGGGGCGATGGCCCTCTTGGGGATGGAGGGCAGTTCCCGCGGGGCGGCCGCGAGCTCCAAGGGCCGGTCCGGGAGCATGCGCGCAAGAGTCCCCAGGGAGCGGCTTTCGGGGCGCGGCGCGGCCTCGGGGGCGAGCAGCGGGGCGGCGGGCGCGAGGGACCGGGAGCGGGACGGCTCGGGCGCCATGGCCTGTAGGCCGCGGGGAGCGAGCTGTTCGCGCTTCTCCTCCAGCGCGGCCATCTCGATGACCTTGCGCGGGGCCTGGCGCATCCCCACCTCGTCGAGCTTGGGACCCAGGATGGGGGCGGCCCGGGAAGCCCTGAGGCTCAGGCCCGCATCCACCTTCGCCGGCGACTCGCGCCTGCGGTCGAGGTCGAGCGCCTCGATGGCCGCGGCCTTCTGGAGCCGGCCGCGGTCCTCGAGTTTCGGCTGAGGGATGTCCATGAGCGCCTTGCGCAGTTCCGGCGCCTTCACCTCGAGCGGGACATGGGCGGGCGCGGGTTTCGGGATCGAGGGCAGGGCGAGCTTGAGGAAATCGCGGATGCTGGCGGGCGCAGGGGGCTTGGGGGCCGCTTCCTGGGCCCGGGTCTCCGGCGGCGGAGCCACCAGGAGGTCGACGTCGGTGATGATCCTTAGGTCGACCTTCTGCGCGGTCTGGAAGAAGAGCAGATAGGCGGCGACACCCCCCGCGTGCAGGGCCATGGAGGTCATCACCGAGGCGGGTATGCGCGCTTCCATCACTTTTTCTGCTCGGTCGCGATCGTCAGCGACCGGGCGCCGGCCTCCTTGGCCAGGGCCATCAGCTCGGTCAGCCTGCCGTGCGTGGCGTCCTTGTCGGCCCGCACCACGACGAGCTTCGACTCGCTCGAATAAAGCTTGTACTTGAGCGCCTTTTGCACCTCTCCGACATCCTTGCACTCCAGGGAATCAACCGCCATCCGGTTCGACTCATCGAGGGATAGGGTGATTTTCTCCTTCTCCTCCCCCTCCTGGGTCCGGGCCATGGGGAGGTGGACGTCGAAGAGCGGGCGGCTGAGCAGGGGCGTGGTCACCATGAAGATGATGACCAGGACCAAGCAGACATCCACGAGGGGGGTCACGTTGATGCCCACCACCGCGTCGTCCTCGAGCTCGAAGCGCGGTTTCTTGGAGGCCATCAGCCCTCTTTCTCCCCGGGCTTGGCGCCGCGCAGGATGGCGAGCTTCTGGGCCCCGGCCTGCCTGGCCGCGTCGAGCACCTCCACGACCTGGCCGACGCGGTTGTCCTCGTCGGCGGTGAGGATGACCATCTTGTCCTTGCTCGCCGCGAGCGCTGCGGCGATGGCCGCGCTCAAAGTCAACGCGTCGGCCGCCGCGCCGTTGACCGTCATCGTCCCGTCCCGGCTCAGGCGCACGGACACGTTCTCATCGGCCGACACCTTCCCCACCGCGGTGCCGACCTTCGACTCCAGGACCTTGATCCCGGCCTGGATCATGAAGGGCGCGATGGCCATGAAAATGATGACGAGCACCAAGCTCACGTCGACGAGCGGCGTGATGTTGATGCTGGTGATCGGCTCGTCTTCTCTCTGCTGTTCTCCGCCCAAGCTACTTGGCCCCCATCACGATGAGAAGGCGCGAGGAGACCACCTCCATGGCCACCGAGACCGTCTTCACCTTGCGCATGAAATAGTTGTAGAGGATCACGGCCGGTATGGCTACCGCCATGCCCGCCGCGGTCGCGACCAGGGCCTCGGCGATGCCCTTGGCCACCACGGCCGGCCCCCCGGCGCCGGAAAGGGCCAGGTCCCGGAAGGCCTTGATGATCCCCACCACCGTGCCGAAGAGTCCGATGAAGGGCGCGGTGTTCCCCATGGTCCCGAGTATGCCCAGGTTGCGCTCGAGCTTGAGGCGCTCCTCGAGCCTCTTGGTGGCGAGCAGTTCCTCCAATTCGGCCCGGGGGTGCTTGCGGTTGAGCAGTCCGTAATAGACGACCTGGGCGATGGGGGAGGGGTTCCTCATGCAGGCGGCCTGGGCCTCTTCCGCCTTCCCCGCCTCCAGGAATTTTCGCACCCCGGTGAGCAGAGGGTCCACCTCGATGAGGGCCTTGCGGAAATAGAGCCAGCGCTCGATGGCGAAGGAGACCGATAGGATGGAGCAGAAAAAGAGGATCACCAGGGTGAAGCTCTCCTTGAAGATGGCGAAGTAGTCCAGATGGGTGGGCATGGTCAATTCACTCCGGGAAGATTGAGCTTCTTGGACTTATCGGGGGACTGCTTCTTCTTGGGCTTTTCCTCGGAAGGCGGCTTGGGCGCGGGGGCCTCCTCGGGCATCACCTGCGTCTTGCCCGCGTCCGAGGGGGATTCCTCCGGGGCTTCGGACGCCTTGGCGCCCTTGCCCCCCTTGGCCGCGATGATCCTGCGCAAGCCCTCGGCCCGTTCCTTGGCCGCCTTGGCCGTGGCCGCGGCCGGGGCGTTCTTGGCCAAGTCCTCGTAGACGCCGGCCGCCCTCTCCAGGTCGGAGGCCTGCTCGTAGACCTCGCCCAGCTTGATGAGCCCGTCGAGGCGGAAGGCATTCCCCTTGGGCTCCATGGCGGCCATGGCCTCCCAGGTCTTGACCGCCTCGTCCTTGGAGTTGAGCAGAAGGAGTATCTCCCCTCTCCGGTAATTGGCCTCCAAGGCGGTGTCCGGGTCCGGGCCGGTGTTGAGGATGCGCTCGAGCGTGGCCATGGCGCCGGTGAAATCCTTGCGGTCGCGCTGGAGCCCGAACACCTCCCAGAGCGCGGCTTTTCCCCCCTCGTCCTTGACGCCCACGGTGTTCACGTACCGGGCGTAGGCCTCCTGCGCGCGGTCGAGCTTCCCCAGGGACTTGTAGGCGAGCGCGAGGTTGAACTGGGCGGCCTTGGAGTACTCCGACTCGGGATACTCCTCGACGAGGCGCTGGTAGTGTTGGGACGCCGGCTCGAAATCCTTCAAGGCATAGTGCGCGCCGGCCAGATGGAAGAGCGCCAGGGAGGTGTCCTCGCTCTTGGGGAAATTATCCAGGAACCTCTGGAAGGCGAACACCGAGTCGCCGTAGCGTCCGGCGCTGTAATAGGACTCGGCCAGGAGGAACTGGGCCTTCTTGAGCTGCGGGCTGCCCGTGAAGTCCACGCTGAACTTCTGGAACTCGGCGGCGGCCTCGGGGAACTTCTTCGCCTCGAAGAAGCGCCGCGCGGTGCGGAACTGCGCGTCGGCGGCCGCCTGACTTTTCGGGGCGGCGGCCGCCACGGCGCCGAAGGCCTGCTTGAAGTCCATCGACGGCGCCCGGTCGAAGACCGCTTCCATGAGATCCAAGGCGTCCGTCGCCTCCGGAGCGTCCGGAAAGCGCGCGAGCAGGGCCTGGCTTTCCCGGACGGAGGCGGCGTCGTCCTTGGCGTTGAAGGCGGCCTGCGCCGCGCGCAGGTAGGCCAGGGGCAGCTCCTTGGAGCCCGGGTAGGCCTCGATGATGCGCTTGTAGGCGGCGATGGCCTCCCCGAACTTCTGGGCCCTGAAGAGGGTGTCGGCGATCTGGTACTCGGCCTTCGAGGTCTCCGGCGCCCGGGGATAGCTCTCGCGCAGCTTCCTCCAGTTCTCCACGGCCTGGGTGTAGTAGCGCAGGTGATAGAGGCTCATGCCCGCGCGGTAGAGGGCCTGGGGAGCGCGCGGGGAGGAGGGGTTCTCCCGGACGAACTCCTCGTAGAGCTGATAGGCGGACTCGTACTCCTTCTGGTTGTACATGCTGTCGGCGATGCCGACCTCATTCTCTCCCGAGAAGGTGAAGGAGGACTTCGCCAGTTGGAGCATGTCCTTGAGGCGCTTGCGTTCGAAGAGGGCCTGGTTGTCGTCGCCGAGGTAGGAGTGGGTCCAGGCGAGCCCGTCCTGGGCGTAGAAAGCGGCCGCGTCGTTGGGGTAGACCTTGAGGATCATCTCGAAGATGGCCTTTGCCTCGTCGACCCGGTTCATCGAGAGATAGGCCTCCGCGGCGTAGAGATAGGAGAGCGGGCGCCACTTCGACTGCGAGGGGGGCAGGTGGCGGAAGATGAACTGATAGGAGGTCAGGATGGAGTTGTACTGCTTGAGCTGGTGCTGGGTCTGGAGGATGGAGAAGAGGGCCTGCTCCGCGATGTCCGAGGTGGGGGCGAGGTCGATGATCCTCTGGAACGCGGTCACGGCCTCGGCCGGCTGCTTCATCTGCAGGAGCGCGTTGCCCAGGATGAGATAGACGTTCTTGGCCAGGCTGTTCTGGGGGTAGAGCTGGAGGAAGTTGCGGCCGGTCTGCGCGGCCTGGGCGAAATCGGAGACCTGGTGCTGGGTCCAGGCCAGCTTGTAGTGCGCCAGAGGCGAGATCTTGATGGTCTCGGGATATTGGGTGATGACGCGGGTGTAGGCGAAGAGCGCCTCGCGGAACTGGCCGTCGACCAGATAGGACTCCGCGATAAAGTATTGGGCCAGGGGAGCGAAGAAGTCGCGCGCGTAGCGGTCGATGACGGACTGGAAATGCGCCCGCGCCTCGACGTAGTTCTTCTTCTGGAAATACGAGGACCCGATGCGAAATAGCGCCGACACCCGCAGCTGGGAGTCCGGGTGCTCGGCCAGGAAGCGCTGGTATTTGGTGATGGCCCCGTCGAAGTCCTTGGCGAGGAAGAAGGAGTCTCCGATGAAGAACTCGGTCTCCTCGCGCAGGACCGAGTCGGGGAAGTCCCGGATGAGCTGCTCGAAGGCGCCGGCGGCCAGGAACGGCCGCTTGGAGAGCAGGTAGGTCTTGCCCAGGTAGAAGAGCGCCTCCGCGGTGTTCACGCTCTTGAGCGCCCTCTCCGCGTTGGAGTAGTCGCCCTTGTGCAGGTTCACGATGCCCTGCGCGTAGAGCACCTCGGGCACCCTGAGATAGTTGGGATAGGTCTCGCCCAGGAGGAAGAGGTTGGCTTCCGCCTGGCTGAACTGCTCCAGGGCCAGGTTGGCGAAGATGATGCCCATCCAGCTCTCCGGGACGATGTAGGTCTTCCCGTAGTCCTTCTCCACCTTGCGCCACTCCTCGATGGCCGCGCCCCAATCCTTGCCGTTGTAGGCGGTCTCCCCGAGCCGGTACTGGGACGAGGCGGAGAGGCCGGCCTGCTTCTTGCGGTGGCGGCCGGTCACCTGGCCGAAGGCCTCCTTGGCCTTCTCCAGGTTCTCGACGGCGGTGACGTTCTTGGGCGCGAGCAGGCGGGCCGCCGAGGCCTTCTTGGAGGCGGCCTCGGCCTTCAGGATGGTCAGGGCCGAATCCAGATAGGATTCCCCGATGAGGAACTGGGCGTCCGCGGAACGGGGGCTGTCCGAGAAGGCGCGCAGGAAGCGCTGGAACGCGTCGATGGCCGCGACCTTGTCGCGCGCCGTGTCCTGGTAGAGCTGGCAGCCCGACTGGAAGAACTCCTCCTCGTCCTTTCCGGACCCGGAGAACTCCTTCTTCTGGGCGAAGAGGGGCGAGACGAGGAGAAGGGCCGCCAACACGCGCGCGATCATGCCCATGGGGAGGCCAGGAGGCGGCCCCGCGCCTCCTCCGAGAGCTTGGCGGCCAGCTCCTGCGCGGAAAGGACCAACTGCTTGCCCGAGGCCAGGCGCACGCTCACGACGCCGGCGGCCACGTCCTTGGGGCCCAGGACGGCCATGTAGGGGACCTTCTCCAGCGCGGCCTCCCGGATCTTGTGCCCGAGCTTTTCGGAACGCAGGTCCAGCTCGACACGGATGCCGGCCTCCTCCAGCCGGCGGCCCAGGGCGCGCGCGGCTTCCCCCTGCTCGTCGGTGAGGGTCAGGATCTTGACCTGCACCGGCGCGAGCCAGAAGGGGAAGCGCCCGGCGTAATGCTCGATGAGGATTCCGAAGAAGCGCTCGATGGAGCCGTAGAGGGCCCGGTGGACCATCAACGGCCTCTTGCGCGTGCCGTCGGAGGCGATGTACTCGAGGTCGAACTTGCGCGGGAGGTTGAAGTCGAACTGGAAGGTGGAGAGCTGCCAGGACCGGCCGATGGCGTCGATGAGCTTGACGTCGATCTTCGGCCCGTAGAACGCGGCCTCCCCGGCGATGAGGGCGTAGGGAAGGCCCCTGCGCTTGAGCACGCTCTCCAGCACGGCCTGGGAGGACTCCCATTCGGAGCTCTCCCCGCTGTATTGGGCGGGCTTGCCCGGATCCCAGGTCGAGACCTCCAGCGTGTAGCGCTCGAAGCCGAAGGTCTTGAATACCGCCAGCGCGAAGTCGATGCAGCCGTCGATCTCGGACTCGATGGTCTCGGGCGTGCAGAAGATGTGCGCGTCGTCCTGGGTGAAGCCGCGCACGCGCATGAGCCCGTGCAGGACGCCGGAGCGCTCGTAACGGTAGACGGTGCCCAGCTCCGAGAGGCGCAGGGGGAGGTCCCGGTAGGAGCGCAGGCGGCTTTGGTAGATGAGGATGTGGAACGGGCAGTTCATCGGCTTGAGCTGATAATCGGCCTTCTCCACCTCGATCTCGGTGAACATATTCTCCCGGTAGAAATCCCTGTGGCCGGAGGTGTTCCAGAGGTCCACGTTGGCGATGTGCGGGGTGTAGACCATCTGATAGCCCCGCGCCAGGGCCTCGTGCCTGAGCCAGTCCTCCATGATCAGACGCACCCGTCCGCCCTTGGGATGCCAGAAGATGAGCCCCGGGCCGGCGAGCTCCTGGACGCTGAATAGGTCCAGGGCCGGGCCGAGCTTGCGGTGGTCGCGGGCCTTGGCCTCCTCGAGCTGCTTGAGATGCGCCGCCAAGGCCTGCTTGCTGCCCCAGGCCGTGCCGTAGATGCGCTGGAGCATCGGCCGTTTCTCGTCGCCCCGCCAGTAGGCGCCCGCCACGCTCAGGAGCTTGAAATGGCGGATGGGGCGGGTGCTCTCCAGATGGCCCCCGCGGCAGAGGTCGGTGAAGGTGTCGTGCGTGTAATGGGTGATCTTCTGCCCCTGGAGGCCGTCGAGGAGCTCGAGCTTGTAGGGCTCCGCGCGCCCTGCCCAGTACGCGCGGCTCTCCTCGGGCGTGACCTCCCGGCCGGTGAAGGGGTGGTCGCCTTTGGCGATGTCGAGCATGCGGGACTCGATGCGCGGCAAGTCTTCCTCGGCGAAGCGGTGGGCCGAGTCGAAATCGTAGTAGAAGCCGTTCTCGATGGCCGGCCCGATGGTGATCTTGGTGCCGGGGA
>CAYWAR010000079.1:6983-8881 GCA_964455765.1 uncultured Elusimicrobia bacterium | reverse complement strand
GGTCGCTGGCTCGTCCATTCTATCTAGCCGGAGTGTAAAATCGCCCGGCCAAATCACGCATAATTATCCGGTCGGAGCACTGGAAGGCTCGGCGTTCCGCTATTCTGGACGCGGGAACGGAGCGCCCGGCTTGTGCCAGCCCATGACAAGGAGGGCGATCTCGAAGAGGATCACCACCGGGATGGAAAGGCACACCTGCGAGAAGATGTCCGGCCCGGGCGTCAAGGCTCCTCCGAGGATGAAGGCTCCCAGGATGACATAGCGCCTGCGGGAAGCCAATCCCTCCCGCGTGACGATGCCTGCCTTTTGGAGGAGGATGAGCACCAGGGGGATCTGGAACACGGCGCCGAAGGCCAAGGAAAGCGTGGTGATGAATTCCAGATAGGCGCTCACGGTCAGCATGGGGCGGATGTCGGCGGAGCCGTAGGCGACCAGAAAGCGCATGGCCGCGGGAACCACCACGAACACCGAGAGCGCGACGCCGAAGAGGAAGAGGACATAGGAGGCCGGAACGATGGAGCCCAGGGCGCGCTTGAGCCCCCGCCCCATGGCCACGGCCGTGAACCCCCAGGCCTGGTGGAGAAGGATGGGCAGGGTGAGCAGGAATCCTCCGTAGATCGCGGTCTTCAGGCGCGTGAAGAAGGCTTCCGTGGGCGTCAGGAAGACCAGCCCCCCCACGGGCCGCGCCAGCCAGGAGAGAAATTCCCCGGACCAGGACCAGGCCAGGGCCGTGCCCGCGGCGAGCGCGAGGAGGCATAGGATGAGGCGGCGGCGGAGCTCCTCGAGGTGCTCGGTGAGCGGCATCTCCCGGTCGGTTATTTCAGCCAACGGAAATCCACCTCCATGCCGGGGAGGAGGCGCTTGAGCCCGATGTCCGCGCGCACGAGCCCCCGGGCGCGGCTCGACATCCCCAGCATGGCCGAGCCCTGGGGCCGTATCGCCGAGAGCAGGAACTTCCCCCCCTCGGAGCGCACGGTGCAGAAGACGAATTGGCGCAGATGGGCGGGCTTGGGGTATTCGTTGGCCATGACTCCGCGCATGTGGTAGCTGGGGACCCCGGCCGCGCGCCCGGCGAGCCTCTCCACGGCCGGGCGCACGAACTCCTCGCAGCAGACAAGGCTCGAGACCGGGTTCCCCGGGAGTCCGAACACCGGCTTGCCGCGGATCAGGCCGAAGAGCAGGGGCTTGCCGGGCTTGATGGCGATGCGCCAGAAGACTTCCCGCAGGCCCAGGGAGGCGAGGGCCTCGCGGGTATGGTCGAAATCCCCCACCGAGACTCCTCCGCTGACGACTAGCGCGTCCGCCCCGGCCAAGGCGCGCGACAAAGCCTTGCGGCACGCGCTCCGGGAGTCGCGGACCACGGCTCCGCCCGAGACCACGACGCCCCAGCGGGAGAGGAGAGCGCGCAGCGCGGGGCCGTTGGAGTCGCGCAGGCGGCCCGGCCCGGGCGTCCTGCTATGATGCACCAGCTCGTCGCCGGAGACGAGCACGGCCACCCGGGGCCTGCGCACCACGCGGACCCGGGTGACGCCCTGCGAGGCGAGCAGGGCGATCTCATAGGAGCGCAAGACGCTCCCCGGCTCGAGCAAGGCGTCCCCCGCGCGCACGTCCTCGCCCCTGCGCCGCACGTTCTCGCCCGGCTCGGGAGAGAGGAACAAGGCGACCTTCCCGTCCTCTTCCCGGGCGCACTCGCGCATGACCACCGCGTCCGCGCCCTCGGGCAGGGGCGCGCCGGTCATGATCTTGGCCGCGTGTCCGGGCTCGACGCGGCGGCGCGGGGTCCGGCCCGCCCGCACGGTCTCCCGCAGCGCGAGGCGCGCGGGCGCCGATGCGCGCGCGCCGCGCAGGTCGCGGGAGCGCACCGCGTAGCCGTCCATGGCCGAATTGTCGAAATGAGG
>CAYWAR010000079.1:0-6973 GCA_964455765.1 uncultured Elusimicrobia bacterium | reverse complement strand
AAATGGGGCAGGTCGCAGGAAGCCGATATCTTCTCGGCCAGCACCCGTCCCGCGCACTCCTCCAGGGGCGCGCGCTCGATGCCCACGGGGCGGACGCCGCGCAGGATGAGGCGCAGGGCTTTGTCGGGGTGGAGCAATCCGCCGCTCATCTCGCCGCGCGCCCGCGGGGATGGTCTGCGCCGCGCATCATCGCCACCGCGTGCGCGAGGAGCCCCTCCACGGCGGCAAGGGATTCCCGCGCTCCCTTGGGGCTTCCCGGAAGATTCACGATGAGCGTCTTGCCGCGCACTCCGCATGCCGCGCGCGAGAGCGCGGCCAGGGACGTATGCTTCTCGCCCTCCCGCCGGATCCTCTCGGCCAGGCCGGGGACCTCTTTGTCGAGCACCGCCCGGGTGGCCTCCGGGGTCGAATCTCTGGGGCCCAGGCCGGTCCCTCCGGTGGTCAGCACCAAGTCCAGGGCCGAGCGTCCCGAGCTCCAGCGCTTGAGCGCGGCGCGGATGCGGGCGGGGTCGTCGGGCACCAGGTCCCGGGCCGCCACCACCCAGCCAAGCGAGCGGGCGCGGCGTTCCAGCAGGGGACCGCCCTCGTCGAGAGCCTCTTTTCGCCAACAGCGGTCGCTCACCGTCAAGATGCCGACGCGCAGGCTCATCAGTCCGCCGCCTCGATGAAGGAGGATTTCCAGATCGGCACGCTCTCCTTGATGGACTCGATCGCTTCCCGGCAGGCCGCGAACGCCTCCGCGCGGTGCGGGGCCGAGGCCGCGACGACCACGCTCGCCTCCCCCACGGGGACGGTCCCGACGCGGTGGAAGACCGCCACTTTCGCGCCATGGCGCTCCTCGGCTCCGCGGGCGCAGGCGTCGAGCTCCTTGAGAGCCATGCCTTCATAGGCCTCGTAGCCGATGCCGCCGATGGGACGGCCCTCCTCAACGCCGCGCACCGTGCCGATGAACAGCGCCACGCCCCCCATCCCGGACCCCGCGACGCAGCGGAAAGCCTCGCCGATGTCCAAAGGGGAGGAGGTCAGACGGATGCGCGGGGAGTCTATGGGGGTCAACCTCCGCTCACCGGAGGAAGCACGGCGAGTTCATCGCCGTCGTGGAGCGGAGAGTCCAGGGCCGCGAATCTCTCGTTGACCGCCAGGCGGATGGAGGAGAGCCGGGGCGCCAGGCAGGCGAGCTCCGCGCTGCGCAAGGCGTCTTGGACCAAGGCGCCCTCGGGAAGCCCGAGCTCCAGCGCCGAGCTCCCGGCCCATTGCCGCGCCGCGGCGAATAAAAGGACGCGAACCCTCATCTGCGCGCGATTCGGGGCCGAGGAGAGATGCCCGGGTCATCCGTCCTCAGGAAATGTCCGGAGCGCCCGCCCTTCTTCTCGCGCAGATAGACGGGACCGATGGTCATGGCCGGGTCCACGGACTTGGTCATGTCGTAGACGGTCAGGCAGGCCGCGCAGACCGCGGTGAGCGCCTCCATCTCGACCCCGGTCCGGCCGCTGCAGCGCACGGCGGCCTCGACGCGGAGCCCTCCCGGAGCCGGAGAGAGGCGTATCTCCACGGAATCGAGGGGGAGCGGATGGCAGAGCGGGATGATGTCGCTGGTGCGCTTGGCCGCGAGTATCCCGGCCACGCGCGCGGCGGCCAGGGCGTCGCCCTTGGGAAGCTTGCCGGAGAGAAGGGCCTTGCGCGCCGCCGCGGACATGTGGATGCGGCCGCAGGCCGAGGCCGCGCGGCCGGTGACCGGCTTCTCGCCCACGTCGATCATGCGGATGTCCATCCCGCGGGATTACTTGGGAGGCTCTTCGGAGCTCGGGGGCGGGGGCGAGGCGTCCTTCTTCGGGCCTTCCTCGAAGCCTTCCTTCAGCCCGCCCTTGAAGGCGTTAATGGAGCGTCCGAGACTGCGCGCCACCTCCGGGATCTGCTTGGCGCCGAAGAGGAGCAAAGCGATGACGAGGATGATGAGGAGTTCGCCGTAGCCTAGATTGGGGAACATGGGACCTCCCTGGCCCCTCCGCGGGGACGCCAGGCTCGTAGAATACCATTTTTCATACGCGCACGAAGATTCCGCGCGCCACGGAGGACTCCATGGCGATGACGTTCTCCCCGACGCTCACCACGAAGGCGGGGGAGCGCTGGTCCAGGCGCAGGGGGGCGCCCGGCACCAGCCCCATGGAGAGCAGCCGCTGCGTCTCGGGCCGGTCCGGGAAGCTCAGGTAGGCCACCCGGCCGCGTTCGCCGTCCTTGAGCCGGTCCAGGGGCCGCAGGACGGACTCCACCCGGGCGAGGGAGGATTCGCAGCAGTTGCCGCGCGGGATCGGCATGCCGTGCGGGCAGACCGGGGGATGGCCGAGCAGGGTGCAGATGGCCTCGGTCACGCCCGAGCTGATGACGTGCTCCATCAGGCAGGCTTCGGCCTCCACCTTGTCGGCCGGGATCTCCAGGACGTCGGTGAGCATGCGCTCGGCCAGGCGGTTGCGCCGGACGATCTCGGCGGCCCGGCTCTCCCCCTTCTCGCTGAGGAAAACCTTCCCCTCACCCTCCCAGGCCAGGCCGCGCGCGAGGAGGTCCTCCAAAGCGTTCTCGTGGGAGCTCTCCGCGATGCCCGCCCGGAGCTGCTCGCGCGTGTCCACGCCCTTCTCGCGCAGGGCCCAGAAATGGCTGAGCGCCTCCTCGCAGCCCTCCTCTTCCGGCGTCGGCAGCGGAAACCTTTTATTCTCGATGACGGTCATGCTCCTCCAAAATGCAGCCAAACATGATTGATGAAGGCGGCGACGAGCAGGGCGTAGGAGAAGACGAAGACGGTGATGAGCGCCGTCACCTTGGCCCCGTGCTCGCGCAAGGTGACCAGCCATTGGGCCACGCAGGGCATGAAGAGCGTGATGCAAGCCAGGCTCACCGCCACCTGCCTGGGCGATAGCATCCCGTCGCGGTGCATCTGGAAGAGCCCCGCGGCGCCGTAGTCCCGGCGGAAGAAGCCCACCAGGAAAGCCGAGGTGGCCTCCTTGGGGAGCCCGAGCAGGCCCTGCATGAGCGGAGAGGCGGCGCGCTCGATGTGCGCGAGCAGTCCGGCCCGGTCGAGCAGGAAGAGCGCGAAGGTCGCGTAGATGAAAAGAGGGACGATCTCCAGGAGATACCACTTGAGCCTCATCGCGACCTTGCGCAGGACGTTGAGGGCCTGGGGCACGCGCATGGGCGGGATCTCCAGCACGAAGGAGGCGGCGGCTCCTGGGATGAGGCGGGAGGCGCTCAAGCCCACGACCACCAGGGTGAATCCGATCACGGCCAGCCAGACCAAGGTCACCGAGGCCGGCGAACCGCCGGTCATGCCCAGGATGACCCCCAACTGGGCGGAGCACGGCACGGTGAGGGCCAGCAGGAAGCTCACCAGCAGGCGCTCGCGCCGCGTCTCGAGGATGCGCGTCGTCACGATGGCCATGGTGCCGCAGCCCAGGCCGAGCATCATGGGCAGGACGGCCTTGCCGTTGAGTCCCATGAGCCGGAAGAAGCGGTCGGTGACCACGGAGAAGCGCGGCAGATAGCCGGAATCCTCGAGCACGCTGAAGGCGATGAAGAAGGTGGTCACGATGGGGAGCACCAGGGCGAAGGCATAGGTGACGGCCATGGTGAAGGCGCCGTAGGGACCGACGAGCGCGTCCCGCAGGAAGGCCCATGGGATCAGGTGTTGAGCCAGAGCCGTGACCGCGGGGTTGATGCTCGCGCCGAAGAGGGAATCCTCGATGAATTCCACCGCGGTCTGCGCTCCGAACACCCCGACGAACTCATAGAGGAGCCAGAGCACGCCCAGGGCCAGGGCCGGGCCCGACCAGGGGCCCAGGGACCAGCGCCCGAGCTTCTCCAAAAAACGCGCCCCCGCGCCGGCGCCGGCGTCCCTGCGCTTGAGGGTCCGGGCGGCGAGCTCCTGGGCGCGGGCGCGGGCGGAGTTGGCGTAGAGGAAGGACGGGTTGCGGGAGAAAGAGCGGCGCTCCCGCTCGACTGCCTCCAAGGCCGCCTCATCGAAGCGGCCGGCGGCCTTGAGGCCGCGGCGGATCCCGTCGTCGCCGCTGAGAGCCAGAAGGGCCAGGGCCCGGCAGGGATCGGGCAGGGCGGCCTCGAGCCGGGAGGCCGAGCGCTCGAGCTCCACGGGCATGGGAGCCGGGGCCGGCGCCCGGCCGCGGCGCTCCTCGATGGCGCGCTTGAGCTCCCGGACTCCGCGCCCGAGCGTGGCCACCGTCAGGATCACCGGGACTCCGAGGAGGGTGGAGAGCGCCTCCGCGTCCGGGAAAAGCCCCTTGGCCGCCGCCTCATCCTGTAGATTGAGCACCAGGATCACCGGGACGCGCAGGCGCGCGAGGTCGAGGACGAAGGCCGCGGCGCCCTCGACGTCGGAGGCGTTGCCCACGCAGACCACGCACTCCGGGGCCTGGGCAAGCAGCTCATCGCGCGTGACGGCCTCGTCGTCGGTGCGGGCCGCGAGCGCGAAGAGCCCCGGGGTGTCGAGGACCTCCAGGCCCTCTCCCTCGATGCGGGCGCGGCGCAGGTCCAGCGTGGTCCCCCCGTAGTTGGACACCGTCGCGTATTCCCCGGTCAAGGCGTGGAAGAGCACGGATTTGCCCACGTTGGGCCTTCCGACCAGGAGGATGCGTCGAAGAGCGGCGGGAGCCTGCGTGGTCATGGGATCGGGTTGTTATTGATACTAAGTTTCAATTATGGTAGCACACACGGAGGAAAAATGTCAATGACATTCCCCCGGGGTCATGGGGGGCGTCCTCCACCGTCAGGGAGGAAAGCGTGGGGGGCGTTGATTTATACTCAATGATTGAGTAAAATAACTCAACCAATGAGTAATCCTGAATATCAGCGCCCGCTGGTCGCGGAGGTTCTCGCGGCGCTGAGGAAGGACCTCCCCTTCCTCCACATCATCACGGGGCCCCGTCAGGTCGGAAAGACCACCGCCGCGGAGCAGGTCTCGCGGGCGTGGGGAGAGGAGACCGTTTTCGCGGCCGCCGACGCCCCCTACCCCCCGGGTCCCGAGTGGATACACTCCCAGTGGGAGCGCGCCCTGGCCGCGGGCGGCGGCGGAAGGGTCCTGCTGGTCCTCGACGAGATCCAGAAAGTCCGGGGCTGGAGCGAGGTCGTCAAGCTCCTCTGGGACAAGGCCCGGCGCCGGCGGGCGCGCATCCGGGTCCTGCTGCTGGGTTCCTCCAGCCTCCTGATCCAGAAGGGGATGTCCGAGAGCCTGGCCGGGAGATTCCTCTCCTACCGGTGCGCTCATTGGGGCTATCCGGAGATGCGGCGGGCTTTCCGATGGACTCTCGAGGACTGGATCCACTTCGGGGGATACCCCGGGGCCGCCGTGCTCAAGAGCGAGGAACCCCTCTGGCGCCGCTACATCGCCGATTCCCTCATCGAGACCGTGCTCGCGCGCGACGTCGTCCAGCTCGCGACGATCGCGAAACCCGCCCTCCTGCGCCATCTCTTCGGGATGGCCGTTTCCCATCCCGCCCAGATATTCTCCTACAACAAGATGCTCGGCCAGCTCCAGGACGCCGGGAACACCACCACCCTGGCGCACTACCTCCGCCTGTTGGGGACCGCCTTCCTATTGAGCGGACTCGAGCCCTATCGGCCGGGCAGGAGCAGGAGGGCGGGCAGCCCCAAGCTGGTGTTTTGGAACAACGCCCTCGTGAGCGCTTTCGCGGGCGGCGACTCCCGCTCGGCCCGCCTGGACACGGCGTGGTGGGGAAGGCTCGTCGAGAACGCCGTCGGGGCCCATCTGCTCAACGGCCTGGACCTCCTGACCCATCGGATCCACTACTGGCGCGAAGGCGATGACGAAGTGGATTTCATGGTCAAGACTCCCCGGAACCTCTGGGCCGTCGAGGTGAAGTCCGGAAGCCTCCGGCGTCCCGGGACGGGTCTGGCCGCCTGCATGGACCGCTTCCCGGACGCGCGGCCGCTGATCGTCGGGGCGGGCGGCATGCCGCTCGAGGATTTCTTCGGGACCGACCCTTCGAGGATCTTTGTTTAGCTTGGCCGCGGTTCCGCTCCTGCTCGCGGCGCCCGCGCGCGCGCTGGATGCCTCGCTTAAACCCTCCGAACTCCGCCTAGGCGAGGTCCTGCGCGTCGATATCCGCGCGGCCGAAGCTGAAGCTCCCTTGGAGATCCGCCTGGGAGAGCGCCTCTTCCCTTTATATCCGGTCGGACCCAAGCGCCTGCGGGGGCTTTTGGGATTCACGGTCAAGGCCTCCACCGGCGCCATGGAACTGCGTGTTTTACGCAAGGACAGGCCCGGAGAAGTCCTGAAGACGCTGGCCTTCGAACTGCGCGGAAAGGATTTCGGCAAGCAGAACCTCTCCCTCCCTCCGGACAAGGCCGCCCTGCCGGACAGGCCTGAGGCGGGCAAGGCCCTCGGCGAGATCCGCGCCGCCCTGGCGGCCCATACGCCTCTTCAGCGCTGGAAAGGCCTCTTCCGCCTTCCCGTCGATAAAGGCCGCAAGAGCTCCTCTTACGGGCACAGCCGGACGCTCAACAAGACGAAAGCCTGGGACTGGCACAAGGGCATCGACATCGCGGCCCCGGCCGGCACCCCGGTGTTCGCGCCCAACGACGGCATGGTCGCCTTGGCCGCCCACTACCCCGTGCAGGGCGGAGTCGTGGTGCTCGACCACGGACAGGGCGTGCTGAGCGCTTTCCTGCACTTGAAGACCGTCTCGGTCAAGCCCGGCATGGAGGTCGCAAAAGGCGGCCTTCTCGGCAAGATCGGCAGCCACGGCTTCTCCACCGGCCCGCATGTCCATTGGGGCGTCTACGTCCACGGCGACGCGGTAGACCCCGAAGCCTGGCTCAAGCGCGAGTTCTAACCGCGGAGGTTGCCTCTCCTGGCGAGAAAGCGATAGAATCCCCTCCTTGGTGCGGTACCCAAGCGGTCTAAGGGGCGAGTCTGCAAAACTCGTATTCATGGGTTCGAATCCCATCCGCA
>CAYWAR010000078.1:0-8950 GCA_964455765.1 uncultured Elusimicrobia bacterium | reverse complement strand
CGCGGCGAGAGGCTTGGCAAGCCGGTGGGCGAGGCAGACCGCGACAAGGTCGTCTCGCTTGTGCTCGACCACGCCATGGTAACAGCCGCAGCTTGGTCTTGCGGAGCACGGTATTGAGGTGGCCAGCCCCTGTTGGGCGCGCAGATACGGCCGTACCTTATCGTAGTCCGGGCCGAGCAATCGCCGCCAGTCCGCGGCCGCCCGGTCAAGGCCGGGCGGGGCCTCAAACGCTCGCCAGATCCGCTTCGGCTTCTGCATATTCCTCGGTGGCGGTGACGGTTCCCTCGGCGACCATGAACCCGCGCTTGCGTAGGAAGTCCTCGAGGAAGACCGCATCATCATCACGCACATACTTGGCGACGTTGGCCGGGCGGATGATGACTGTCCTGGCGATCTTCGCGTCGGTAAACTTCACGAGAAACTTGGCGTGGACGATTCGCGCCTTGTCTGGAACACGTCTTCCCCGCGCGTCCCACAGCGCGAACAGATCGTCGGCCGCGCGCGTCTCTGTCTCTCCCTTCGGCCCACCCCATTGATAACGAATCTCCTTGAGTCGGACCCAGTCCACGCCCTTCACGTCATCACAAACGACAGAGGCCGAGCCGTCTTTCCTGAGGGGCTCAAGGGTGTACTTGTCTGCGCCGGGGAAGAACTCCTCGCTGCCGAAGAGGTGGAGCCCAAACCTGGTCCGGTAGAGTTCCGTCTCATTGGCCGAGCAGGCATGGATGCGGATCTCTCCCATGGCTGGATCGAAAACCAGGACGTCGTGATGTGCGGGACGATAGGTGACGCTCCCGGGCTTGCCAGCATCTAGGCTTCCGTCTCGCTTATATAGCTGGCCGTGTCGGATCGTGAACCAAGTCCCGTCAGGTCTTGGGAACGGCAAGACGCGGACGCCGCCACCGCGCTTCTTCTTCTCGAACCATTCGTTAAGGTCCTGCTCAAGGTTGCGGAGCTGTTTGGCCGTCGGGGTTTTGAGGACCGGGTCCTCTTCCTTGGCCTGGTAGTATTCGTACGCCCTGTGGTTCAGCATGAACTGCTCGGCATGCTTCCTTTCGAGGATTTCTTTGTTGGTGAGCCATGCTCTGACGGCCAGATCGGCCGGTGACGGTTGCTCATCGTCGAGCTTGACGCCTGCCGATTCCAGCTCCTCTAGAAGATCGTCAGCGTTCTCGTCGGTAGCCATCTCATGGATGAGATAGAGCGCGTCGTTGAGTTCCGTTGGCGTCGCGCTGTCCGGAGTTAGGAAGACCTGGACGAGTGCCGCGTAGTCCAGGTCGTCAGGTCCGAAAACGCGGGCAGGCAGCGCGATGCCGCGGCGCTTGAAGTAGTCTTTGTAGGACAATAGGAGTTCAAGCAAACGCTGGGGCGCTATCGTCTTGAGGGTGTCCGGATTGGAAAAGCGACGAAGATCATAAGTAGCCATGGTTACGTCCTCCTTGTTTGATGAGGCGGACGGGCGGACGCAACCGCGACGACCTTCCCCAATATTCGCAGCTCATCCTCTGGACCAATGAGAATGGGCTGGTGTTTCGGATTATGGGGCCGCAGTTCTATATGGTCCCCCTGAATCGAAAGTTCCTTGACTGTCGCATCTTCACCGAGGATAGCGACGACGATGTCACCGTTTTGGGCTACCTGTTGACGGCGCGCGACCACCATATCGCCGTTCTTGATGCCTGCCCTTTCCATGCTGTCGCCCTTGATTTCGATGGCGAAGCATTGCCCGCGCGAGGTTATGCGCACATCTACCCATACATCGCCCCTGCGGTCCTCTACGGCGAGAATCGGTTGTCCGGCCGCAGCCGTGCCAAGAATAGGCACGGGCGCAAGGTTTGAGCCGCGTTCGGCCGGTCGGTTTAATTGCGCGAAGAGGCGCGGCAGCTTGGCTTCGCCGGAGGGCAGGAGCGAGCGGGCTCGTTGCGGACCGCGGAGAATGTGGCCTTTCTTTTTGAGCTCTCCAAGCAAGTAGAACGCAGTGGAGCTAGTTATGCGCATGGCCTCGGCGAGATCCTTGATGGTAGGCGGGATGCCGCGATGCGCGATTAAATTTCTGATATAGCGGAGCGCCTCTTCCTGGCGTTGAGTGAGAGCAGTCAAACGTGGTCGAGCCATAGGGTCCTTTTCCTTCTGCGGTCGCTGAGGATTTCGTCCGTGTCGGAGGGAATCGGCAGACGCCTCTGAGAAAGAGGAAGTATTGTATCACGCATAAATTTGCTAGTCAAATCTCCGTCGAGCGTCCGTCGGGGATGTCCCGGTAGTCCTGAGGTTCGGGGCCTTTCTTCTTATGGAGAGCCCCAATGCCACCGCAAGGAGAACTCGGTTATCGAGACCCGGAGGAGATGACGCCAGAGGAGCGCCTGGACGAGATTCTGGATATCCTCGCCAAGGCCTCCGTGAGGCTCGCCGAAAGGGAGCGGGGGCTATCAAAGGAGGAGATCGCAGCGGCAGCACCGGCGATCTATATCCCGTACCAACACAAGGGACGCATGCCGTTCGGCCAACGGAAACAAGGGGCCGGGCGCGCCGTCGACAAGGGTGCGGATGCCTGCATCTCGCGGATTCGCAAGCTCTCGGCCGCCGGTCACTCCCTCCGGGACATCGCCGACCAGCTCAACCAGGAAGACAAGAGCACGCGCTATGCCGGCCGCTGGTCGAGGGGAATCGTGTGGGGACTGCTAGGCCGAGCGAAGCAGAAAACCCCTTGACTCTTCGCCGAAGTCGCTCCTTCCTTCAGTCACGATGAGGCTCAAAGCCGCCTTGATCGACGGGGCAGAAGGAAGGTAGGAGTCTAACATGGCGAAAAATCAGTCGGCACCATCCGGCCAGAGCACCGAAGCCAAGACGATTCGCTGCGCGATTTATACGCGCAAGTCCACCGACGAGCATATCAACGCCGAGTTCACGTCCTTGGACTCGCAGAGGGAGTACTGCCAGTCGTTCATCAAGAGCCGCGAAGGCGAGGGCTGGCGGGTTTGTCCTGAGGAGTACAGCGATCTGGGGTTTTCAGGCGGTAACATAGACCGACCCGGCATCAAGAAACTCCTGGCCGACGCCAAGCTCGGAAAATTTCAGGCCGTCGTCTGCTACAAGTACGACCGCCTGAGCCGCAATACCAAGGACTTCCTTCACATTCTCGAGTCCTTCGATAGCCGCGGGGTCCATTTCGTTTCCGTGACCCAACCTATCGACACCACGTCCTCGGTAGGTCGCCTCATGCGCAACATCCTCATGGAGTTCGCGCAATTCGAGCGCGAGATCATCAGCGAAAGGACGCGGGACAAGATGGCCGCCATCGTGCGGAAGGGGCGGCGCGCGGGCGGGTTTCCGATCCTCGGGTACGACATCGATCCCAACAACAAACACCTCGTCGTCCACGAAGACGAGGCGGAGGTGGCGCGGGATATTTTTCGGCTTTACGCCCGCAGCCAGTCGCTCTCCAAGACGGCCCGGCTGGCGACGGAGAAGGGATACCGAATCAAGACATGGGTGACCAAGAACGAAAAGAGGCAGCGGGGCGGCACGAAGATAAACAAAGCGACGCTCCAGTACATGCTGCGCAACCCGGTCTACATCGGCAAGGTCCGCTGGAAGGGCCAGATCCATCCGGGAGCGCATAAGGGAATCATCCCCGAGGACCTCTTCGAGAAAGTCGGGATGCTGCTCGCCGCGAACTGCCACTCGCGGCTGAACTGCGACGCCAAGAAGAGGCCGCGCATCTTCATCCTGAAGGGGCTCATCCGCTGCGCCCAGTGCGGGGCCATGATGTCGCCCCACTTCAACGGTAAGGGCATCTGCCACTATCGATGCAGCCGGATCGGGAAGTTGGACAAGACCGCCTGCCCCTCCAAGTCGGTGAACGCGGAGGCCATCGAGCGGGTGATCTTGGACAGGATGTCCCACCTCGCCAAGGACAAGGACTCGATTGAGGGGATCATTCAGCGAGCGAAGGCCAACTCCAGCGGCGAACTCCCTATCAAGAGGCAAGAGGTTCAAAATCTGGAGAAGCAGGCCGCCCGGGTCTCCTCGGAGATTCAGCGCATGGTCAACGCCATCGCGCGCGGCGGCGGGGACGGGGATTGTCTTTCCCTGGTTCAGGCGATCAAGGCCAAGGAGGCTGAGAAGGCAGAGGCGCAGGACAAGGTACTTCTGGTGGAGCGCGAGATCCAGAAGCTGGAGGGCCAGCAGATCGAGGCCGATATCGTCCGCAACAACCTTGGTCGGTTCGGCGCGCTCTTCGAGGAGATGATTCCCGATGAGCGACGCCGTCTGGCGCAGCTATTCTTACGGGAGGTGCGCTACGACGGGATCAAAGGGATGGTCCGCATCGAGCTACGCGCTCTCCCCGCCGTCGAGGCCTTGCTTGACCTGTCTGAGAATGGGTCGAAAGTTGTCAAAATTGGCTGCCCGGGTCGGATTCGAACCTGGGCCACGGTCAATGGGGCGAGACCGGGCCGTTGAGCAGCTCGCGCTCGAGGGTCTCGTAGCGGTTGATGACGGCGCGCACGAAGTCGCGCTTCTGGTTGTAGCTGCCGGGGAAGAAGGAGCCCTTGAAGCCCGCGATGACGAGCTTGCGCAGGGCCAGGCTGGAGAGCCCCAGGTGCGTGGCCACCAGCTCCATCTCGCGGCAGACCGTGGTGCTCGAGACCAGGCGGTTGTCGGTGCAGATGCTCACCGAGAGGCCGTACTCGATCATCTTGCGGATGGGGTGGTCGGCGATGGAGCGAAGGGAGGGCGTGGTCTGGAGGTTGCTGGTGACGCAGACCTCGATGCCGATGCGCTGGCTGGCGATGTAGTTGGCCAGGTCCTCGACGTAGCGCTTCTTGTCGGCGATGGCCGGGTCCTGGATCATCTCCTGGGCGAAGAGGAAGGTGCCGTGGCCGATGCGGTTGGCGTGGCACTGGGTGATGGCCTGCCAGATGGACTCCGGGCCGTAGGCCTCGCCCGCGTGCACGGTCTTACGGATGAAGTGGTCGTGGGCGTATTGGTAGGCGTCCTTGTGGTCGGAGGGGGGATAGCCCGCCTCCTCGCCGGCCAGGTCGAAGCCCACCACGGGCAGGCCCTCGGCCGCCATGGCCACGCCGGCGCGCGCGAGCTCCAAGGACGCGGCGGCGTAGACGTCGTCCTTGCGGGCGTGCTCCATGATGCGCAGGAGGTCGCCGTAGTAAGGCGACATCCCGGATTTGAAGCGCCTCATGGCGCAGAGCAATATGCCGAAATGGAAGGGCAGGTCCTTGCCCGAGCGCACCGCGCCGCTCGAGTTATGGGCCTTGGCCCCGGCTTCAAGGCCCTTGGCCACGGCGCGGACCACTTCCTTGGCCGAGAGCTTCCCCGAGACGTGGAGCTGGGGCGCGAAGCGCACTTCGATGTAGCGCACGCCCTCGGCCGCGTTGTCCTCCACCAGCTCCTTGGCCACGCGCTCGAGGTTCTCGGGGGATTGGAGCACGCCGCAGGTGTAGGCGAAGCCGTGGAGGTAGTCGGGCAGGCTCTTGTAGGTCGGCTTGAAGACGAGCGCGCGCAGGCCCGCCTCGGTGTTGGAGGGGAGTTTCAGCTTGGCGCGTTTGGCCAGCTCGATTAAGGTGGCCAGCCTCAAGGAGCCGTCCAGGTGGACATGGAGGTCGGACTTGGGGATCTTGCGGATGAATTCCGGGGTGATGCGGCTTCGCAGTGTCTTCATGGCGTTGTTTCCTTTTTCTTGGATGTCGGGAGAGTCATCTGAAATGGTCCCTGAGCATGCGCACCAGGCCCTCGGTGGCCTTCTCCGGGATCTCCTCGCCGTCCCAATCGATGGAGAAGTGCGCGTTCTTCTGCGTGGGGAGCACGAAGCTCTCGTGCATGGGGAGCACGGTGCCCAGGATCTGATGCTTGGCCTGGGCGACGCTGCGTCCGCGCTCGAGGATGTCGCGGTGCACGCGGCGGAGCACGGCGGTGGCCGTACCGGTGGAGACGAAGACCTTGTAGTCGTAGAGCGCCAGGAGCTCGGGGGGGTAGAGCGCGTAGAGGCCCTCGACGACGATGAGCCCGCCGGGCTTGAGAAGGATGCTCTTGCGGCTTCGCGTATAGAGCTTGAAGTCGTAGACGGGCTGGCGCACGCTATGGCCCGAGCAGAGAGTCTGGATGTGCTCCACGGCCAGGGGGAAATCGATGGCGTCGGGGTGGTCGAAATTGAAGGCCTTGCGCTCGGCTAAGGAGAGCTGGTCCAAGGGCTTGTAGTAGTTGTCCAGCGAGAAGAGCCGGCCTTGGATGCCGGAGCGGCGTATGGTCTCCAGGAGTCTGCGGGCAAGGGTGGTCTTACCGGAGCCGGAGCCTCCGGCGATGCCGACGACGAATCGCTTGGTTCGCTTTACGCGGCGCCCATGTTGCGGCATCAGCCATCCTAAGCCGTCTTAAGGGCAAATCAAACCATATTTGAAGGGCGGATGGTTATCGGGCTTCGTCGGCCGCGAGCGAGGCGAGGACCATCTCTTCTAGGAGCCGGGGAGTCTCGGGGTCGGTCCCGTGGACCTCCTCCCGGGCCAGGATGCGGGCGAGCTTCTCGGTCAGTTCGGTAAGTTCCGCCAGGGAGACCAGGTTGAGCGTCACATCCGCGTACCGGCCCAAGGGGAGTATGTGGAGGCGCTCGTTCTTGAGCACGCCGCCCCACCAGCGCAGGTTGACGGCCGGGGGCGTGCCGCGCTCCCGGGTGTCGCGCAGGAGCCGCCGGGTCAGGCGCACCACCGTGGGCGCGGTGAGATGGATGTTGAGGGAGGCGCGGCCCTCGAGCGCGGCCAGGATCTTGGGGTGAGAGGCGTAAGTCGAGTCCACGAGCACCACGTCGTTCTCGCCGAGCTGGAGGAATTCCCCGCTCTTGGGGGTGTAGACCCCGGTCTTCATGTCGTGGTCGGCGAGTTCCACGCGCTTGCCGGCCAAAAGGTCCCGGATGTCGGCGGCCACGCGGTCGAGGTCGAGGGCTTCGGGCTTGTCCCATTCCGGCTGGCCCTTGGAGTCCTTGGGCACATCCTGCTCCGACTTATAGTAGCGGTCCACGGAGAAGGTCTTGATGCGGCCATTGAGCGCCTGGCCGAGGCCGTTGGCCAAGGTGGATTTCCCGGCGGCCGTGGGCGCCTGGAGTATGATGGCGCTGCGTCCGGGCAGGGCGCGCGCTTTGGCGAGTATCTCCTCGACGCGGGCTTCCGGGTCGGTCTCGGCGAAGCGGGCGAGGTCATGGCCCTCGAAGATCGAGGCGATCTTGGCCCGGGCCTTTGCCATGGCCTCGGCGGGGATGGCCTGCTCGGCCGGGGCTTCCCGCTTGGGAGCAGCTTTTTTGCCCGGGAGCACCGCGTCGGCCAGGCGCACGAGGGGGGATACGACGGCGTTGGCCGCTTTGGGCGCATAGACCTGGCCCAGCACCGTGCCGGCGGTGAGAATGGCGATCGCCGCGTTCATGGCCCAGCGCAGGTCCATGCCCACCAGCGCGCCGAAGAGGTGCATGAGGCTTCCGGCCACCACGAGGGCGGGGTAGAGGGGCGCGATCCCCTTGGGGGGCCTGCCCTCCTCTTTAAAAAGTTTGTAGTTCTGCTTGATTTGGGGCCAGTTGAGCACCCAGAGCAGGGCCATGGCCGCGGTGAAGGCCACGCTCACCCAGGCGGTGAGCGGCATGAAAGCCTGGGCCGCGATGAGAGGGATGGGAGCCAGCACGCTCAAGGCGGTGAGGGCGGTGGCTTTGAGAGCCTTGGCGTCGCGCTTGTAATAGTTGATCTGGCCCACCACCACCGCGCTCTCGGCCACGCCCGCGAGATTGGCCACGTTCCACCAGAGGCTCGAGCCCTGGCCGATGGACACCACCGAGAGCAGCGTGGCGGCCGCGAACCAGATGAGCGGGCTGGCGAGGACGAGGTCCTTGACGCCCTCCTTGCCCGTCTTGAAGTTGGAGATAATCTGCGGTATGCCGATGACGCTCAAGGTGATGCTTCCGGCCGCGGCCACGGCCGAGGCGTAGGGGGCCAACAGGGGCAGGGCCGCGGCAAGGGCCACCCCCGCGGTGACGAGCGCCGCGCGTTTGAAAGCCGTTGTTTTCCAGAAACTTCCTGTCGCCTTCGCCGCGTCCGGAGCGGGAGCCGGGATCTCGGCTTTGGCTGCCGGGGCTTCCTGCGCCTGGGTGAGCGAGAGCCGGCTCTCCGAGCCCGCGCTCTCGAGGCCGCCCATGACCTGAGGAGCTTGCTTGAGCGCGGCTTGCGCGGCCTTGGCCTGCCGTTCGCTTCTTAGCGCGGCGAAAAGGGTGTCGATGGCCCCACGGGAGGCCTCGCTGGGAGCGTTCTCTTTGAGGGCGGGAAGCTCGAGAGCCTTGCGCGCGGCCGCCATGCCGGACTTGGCGTCCGGAGCCGGACTCTCCTCCGGGGTCCCGGCCTGGAGCGTGTCCGCGTCCGAGGGAGATCCTATGGAGACGTTCCGCCGGCTTGCGGCTGGAAGGGCTTGGTCGACTCGGGGAACGAAGGCCGAAGCGGAGACGCCGGAGCCCGGAACGGAGACAAAGGCCGCGCCCGGGAGTTGGAGAGTGTTCATCTGCCCGGCCGCGGGGGCTGCGCGCAGGCCGGCCGCGGGGGCCAGGCGCAGGGAGGGGAGGTTCATGCCCAGGGAGAGCGAGACGGGCTGGACCCCGGCGTTGCCCTGGTTCAAGGAGATGGCGGTGACCGGGACGCCGCCCATGGGCGAGCCGGGTTGTTGCAGCTGGACTTGGACATTGTGCTGGGCGAAGGCTTTCAGCGCGCCGGTGGGGAGCACGCCGAGTATTTGCAGGGCGGTGAGGAGGGCCGCCAGAGTCTTCTTCATTAGTGATAGTCTAAGGAAAACGCGCGTATGTTTGTTGGGTCCAAGGGGTAGGCAGGGGGGTGCCTTAGGGACTAGGCCCGGCTGGGTCCCGGCTTTCGCCGGGAAGACGAGAGGCTGGGTCCCGGCTTTCGCCGGGATGACG
>CAYWAR010000077.1:0-8983 GCA_964455765.1 uncultured Elusimicrobia bacterium | reverse complement strand
GAGCCTCTCGCGTTGCTGGAACGGCGCCTGCAGGACTGCGCCCATCAGATACGGCTCAACGAACTGCTGGAAAAAGCCCGGGAAGAGGAGGAGGCGGGACGGCGCGAATCCGCCTACGGCCTCTACCGGGAAGCCGCGGGCTTCCTGAAAGCCTCGGACATGGACCCCGACCTGCGCACCCGGCACCTGGTCCGCCTCAACGGCAAGCTCAAAGAACTCAAGCCGAAAAACCCCTAGAGCACTAGCAGCCGGTCGACCGACTATCCTTGAGGATAGTCGCGACTAGGCGGCCGTGGGACTTTCCTGGGCGCTAGGTTCACCGACCGATAACCGTCCTGAACCGAAAAAGGTCCCTCTCCCGCCTAGGCCCCTTGCGCCCTCTCCTGGGCCCCATCGGCCCATGCCTGCGGCCCGGCCATGGCCCATACTGGTAGGGATGAAGCGCTCGCTCTCCGCGATACTCCTTCTCCTCCTCGGATCCGGGGCCTGGGGCCAGTCCCAGTCCGGGATCGGCCTTTCGATCAACCCGGTGCCCGGCTCCGGCTCGAACGCCGGCGCGTCCGCGCTCCGCATGGACCTGGGCGGCTCCAACCCCTCGGCCCCGGCGTCTTCGAGCCTCGGGCTCGCTCTTTCGCCTTCCCTTTCGATTTCCCCCCGGGTCTCACCCGCGGCGCCCGCGGCTCAAGCCGCGGCGCCCTTTGTCCCGACCTCTAGGGCGGCCAACGCGGAGACCGGAGCCCGCTTCTCCCGAACGGCTGGAGCCGCTCCGATCCCTCTGCAAAAGGGCGAGGTCCTTTCATCCTCCCACCGGGGCGCCCCGTCCGCCTCGATAATCGGAAACTTCCAGGGAACGGAGACCCTATCCCCCTTGCAGCGCCCCCGGGAGAAACAAACCGTCCGTGAAGAAAGCCGAAGAGCCTCCGCCGTCCTCCAGGACCTGGCCGCTTCACCGCTCGATTACCGCCGGGCATTCGACGGGGAAGCCCGGCTCCCACGACATGACGCCGCGTTCTCCTCGCCGGATGGCGATGCCGGGTTTTCCCCGAGGACGGACTCCCTGCTCAAGCCCCACGGCGCGGCCGCGGATGCCGGCGGGAAAGACACCCCCTCCCCGGATCCTCTCGCCGATCCCGAACCGTTCAAACTGCCGCTCTGGAAGCGGGCCTTGGCCGTGACCGGCATCCTGGGCTTCCTCGCCGCGGCCCCTTCCCTGCTCAACGCCGCGGCTCTGCAGACGGTCGGCCAGGCCGTCCTGCCCTCGATCTCCGCCGGGAGCGTGCTCTCCATCTTCACCCAGAACGCCGCCCTGCTCCTGAGCCCCTGGGCCTGGGGCGTGGCCGGGGTCCTCGCCCTCATCGGGCTCCCCCTGCGCATCTTCGTCTTCCGCCTCTCTCCCTGGAGCATGCGCTGGCTCAAGGATCCGGGCAACGGCTTGGCGAAGAAGCCGCTCTGGGTCCTGCTCCCCCTGCTCGCCGTGGCCGCGGCCTCCGAGGAATTGACTTTCCGCGCCATGGCCTTCGGCCTCTCCTTCGTCTTCCTCTCCACGCTGATGGCCGCGCCGCTGGCGCTGGCCGCGGCCTCCTTCCTCAGCTCCCTGGTCTTCGCGCTCATCCACGGCTACGGCCCGGTGTGGACCCGGGTCGTGGGCGGCATGCTCTATTCCGCGGCCTTCGCGGTGACGGGTAGCCTGCTCTTCATCACGCTCGCGCACATGCTCTTCAATCTCCGGGCTCTCAGCCTGGCCCGCAGGAGTAACGGCTAATGAAACACTCTCGCAAGAACCGCTTCGTGCGCAAGCCGTTCTCCTCTCGCACGGTCCCCGCGGCGCTCAGGCCCGCCGCGGGGGCAGTCCTCGCCTTGGCCGCTTTCCTCACCCTCTCCCCCGCCTCCCCCCTGCTCATGGAAGCCGCCGCGCAGAACCGGCCAGTCGCGATCAATGCGAACCCGGGCGGGCCGGTCTTGATCCCGGGCGTCGGCTTCTCTCCCGGCCTATCCGCCGGGGGGGTCTCGGCACCCCTCTCGACCTTGGGCAACGCGTCCCTGCCCAAAGGCCTGACCCTGGAGCGCTATGCGGCCCCTGCCGCGCCCACGGCGAGCCGAGCGTCTCTCGCTCTCCCCGCGGCCGGCCCAGCCGCCCTAGTCGCGGTCGCGCCGGCCGCGCGTTCGAATAGCCCCGTATCCCTAGCGGGGCGGAGCCCCGCTGTGCCGGCTGTCGATGGGGCTATGGGGGAAGCCGGCCTGGTCTCGATCTACGCCGGCAGGACCTCGCCGGTACGTACCGATCCGACGACAATCCGAGAATCGGGCGGCGGCGCGGCCGCCGCCTTGGACTCCCTCCGCCTCGGGGAGAAGGCTGCGGCCGCAACTCTGAGCCCGCGGACGGCCTCGGAGGAGTCCGCAGCGTCCATAGGCCGGCCTTTCGACGCCTCCCGGTCCGCCGAACGGACCGCGGACTCCTCGTTCGTCCAGGCGACTTCTCGGAACGGAGCGGCCCGGACGGCTTCCCTGGAAAGGGCGGACGCGCGGCCGGCCGACGCGGCGGCCAAGGGGCCGCCGTCCCCGGAAGGCAGCCGTTCTCCGACCCTGGAGGGGGCGCCGGCCGCGGATGTGCCGGCTCCCGCTTCCGAGGACGCTTCTCCCCGGCGGAGCGTCTCCCGCGCCGCGAAATACGGGCTGGTGACCGGGGCCCTCATGCTGGCCTTCAATTTCACGGCGAGCTGGGCCGCGGAGACCCTGGGCTATGTCCCGCATTCCAACTACGAGGCCCCGGCCCTGCCGGAGGCCGCGACGCTGGGGGACGCGGGGAGCCTCTTCTTCATGGCCGCGGTGATGGCGCCCATCGTCGAGGAGATCGTCTTCCGCGCCGGCTTGCTCAGCGGGATCGAATGGCTCACCCGCAAGGCGGTCCGCCGCGGGGCCGGGATCGCGGCCTCCGTGCTCTCCTCGGCGATATTCGTGGTCCTGCATGAGACGGCCGACCCCTTCCTCATCGGCGTGCGCTTGGCCGGGGCGCTCCTGATGGCCTATACCTACAAGCGCGAAGGCCTGCTGGCCTCCATCGTCCTGCACGCGGTCAACAACGGCGTGCTCATCGCGGGGATGCTCCTCTCCTCCTTCCTGGCCCCGGGGCTGTCGATGGCCTTGGGAGGCGTCTCCCTGGCCCTGGGCGCGGGAGCGGCGGCCTGGGCCGCCCGCGGCATCTTCCAGCAGCGCGCGGACCGGCGCGAGGGCCGGATCGGACGCTACGAGCTGACCTCGAGATCTTCTCTCGTCCTGGCGGCCCTGCTGGGCCTGGGCGCCTTGCTCCTAGCCCCCAAGCTCATCCTGGTCAACCTTCCCTTCGTCGCCGGCCTGGGCTTCTACGCCTGGCGCAAGCGCAAGGCTTAGACGCCGAACTCGCGCGAGGACAGCGCGGCGCGGGCCTTGCAGTATTCCCGGAGATAGTCGAGGTAGAGGCTGTTGACCTTGAGCTTGGGGTAGGTGAAGTACTCGTAGGAGCGGGCGAACACCACGTAGTCGCGCCTGCCGTCGGACGCCTGCCTCAGGCAGGGCAGGTACCCCGACGGGGTGAACCCGGCGCGCAGGATGCATTCGATGCCTTGGCTGTCCGCGGCGTCGTTGATGGCCTCCACGTAGATGACCCGGCTCTCGTAGAGCATCCGGCAGACCTCGGCGTAGAGCCGCACGGGGTCCACCGCCGCGGTGAGATGCTCGGCCAGGATGCCCGCGAAGCGCGTCCTGGGGACCATGTGCACGAACACCTCGACCTTCCCGTCGGCGCTGGTCAGCAGGATGTTGGGCTTGGCGAAGGGGTAGAAATTGACGGAGAGGTTCTTGCGCGCCTTGAGCTGGCGGAAGCGCTCGGCCACGAAACGGGGGGCGGCGATCATCTCCAGCTCTGGAACGCCTTCCCCCCCGCCCGGCGGCTCGGGAGCCTCGCACAGGGCCAATTTCGACAGGCCGCACTGCTTGCGCGCGATCTCGTAGAAAGGGGCGATGACCGGATGGAGCTTGAAATCCGCCCGGCGGCGGGAATCGAGCACGCCGGGGGCGAACCACGCGCTCAGCCCGTTGAGGCGGCCCGGGTCGGCGTAGACGGCGTTGGGGAAGACGCCGAGCACCTTGAAGCCGTTCTTGAGCGTCAGTTCCTGCTGTTCCAGGGTCAGGTTGCGGGTGGTGCTGTAGACCACCTCCGCGGCTCCCTGGGACTCCACGCGCTTCATGAGGAAGGCCAGGGCTCCGGCGATCGATTCATTCTCGCCGATCATGCGGTGGATGCGCGCCACCTTGTTCTGCGCGTCCAGGGTCAAGGACACCAGGGCGCCGATCTCCCCGTCCCTCTCCGCCACCGTCCACCACCGCTCGGGCCGGGTGATCTCCTCCTTGAGGCGCCGCAGGTCCAGGAAGAGAGGGTCGCCCTTCAAGCGCGCGGGAGAGTCCTGGAAGAGGCGCATGAGCGCGAGCGCGTCCTCGGGCCGGGCCATCCGGATTCGGTCGTCCATGGTCAGCTCCTCTCGTCGATGGGGCTCTTGAGCTTGCCCGTGCGGGGATTTCGGGGCAGCGCGCCGGGCTTATGGAGCTCGACGCGCAGGTCCTTCAAGGCCCCCTCTTTGAGCCGCTCGCCCACCTTGGCCGCCGAACGCAGGACCACGGAGCGGACCCGCTCGCGCAGGGCGGGGGACGGAGACGGGGTCTCGACGCGCAGGGCGATGGACTCCCCCCCCTTCTCGGAATAAACGGCCAACTGTAGCGCGCTCACGGGAAGGCCCTTGAGCGCGGCGGCGAAATCCCGGTGGCGGATGTTCATCATGCCCGCGGTGATGCCGTCGTCGGAGCGGCCCAGCAGCTCGAAGACGCGCGAGGGCCTGCCGCAGGCGCAGCGCCCGGGCACGACCCGGCCGATGTCGCCGATGTCGTAGCGGAGGAGCGGGTAGGCGAACTTGAGGAGGCTCGTGATGAGGATGCGCCCCGGCTCGCCCTCGCGGACCGGGCGGCCGCGCTCATCGGCGATCTCGAGCAAGTTGAAGTCGTCGACCGAGTGGTGGAGGGCTCCGCGCAAGCGCTCGCATTGGTAGCCGATCTGTCCGCCGTCATTGGCCCCGATGAGCGAGGCCACCCGCCGCGCCCGAAGGGACTTCTTGAGCCACTCGCGGTCCTCGGAACCCAACGGCGAGCCGGCATAAAGGACTTTCTCCAGCCTCAAGCCCGGCTCCAGCCGCTTGGCCCTGCGCAGGAATGGGATGAGCGTGGAGGGGATGCCCTCCACCACGTTGAGCTTGAACTTCCTCCACATGTCCACGAAGGTCTCCGGCGTGGAGGTCCCGGCGAAGGCGAAGCTCGCGGCCCCCAGCCGGCAATTGACATGGTCGAAGGAGACGAAGCTCCCGTAGAGATCTCCGGCCATCATGAGGTTCCCGAGCCTGTCGGAGGGGGAGAGCCCCAAGCTCCGGAACACTTCCGCCGCGTGGGCGATCATGCGCTCCCAATCCGAGCCGTCATAGACCGAGAATTTCGGAGCGCCGGTGGAGCCGCCGCTGCGCGTGACATAGCCTCCCCGCCAAGGCCCGGTCGAAAGGCCCTCCCCTTGCGGAGGCATGTTCGCCTCCATCTCGGCGCGGGTCAGGATGGGAATCTTTCGGAGGTCCGACACCCTCTCCACTCCAAGGCCTTTGAGCCTTCGGCCGTAAAAGGGCGACCTCCGCGAGAGCTCGATGAGCCTCCTGAGCCGGCTCTCGATAAGTCTCTGCCCGGCATCCGGCGTCAGGGTCTCAAAAGGCGTCCAAGCGGGCTTGGGGAAGCGGCGCAGGACCAGGCGCATGAACTGGGGCAGATCCCGCGCCCCGTCGTGGGGGTCCTCCCCCTCGCCGAAGGCCATCCGCCCGAGCGCCACCACGCGCACGGCCCCGGCCTGGGAGAACCGGTCGGCCAGAGCCTCCCTCTCGCCCGCGGACGCGGCCAGGCCCACGGTCTGGACATAACCCCGGAGGGCTTCCATCTCCCGCAGCGCGGGCTCCAGGCGCGAGACCGGGACCACGCGCAGCGACCGGTGCAGGGGCGAAGGGACGAGGGCCGGGTCTTTATCGAGCACCACGGTCCAGGCGAGCCCCCGGGGGTGGCGGAGCAGGCCCTCCCCGCGGGCCTCGGCGATCTCGAAGATGTCGCGGAGCTTGCGTATCTCGATGGCGGCATCGGCTCCGGGGAGCCCGGGAGGCAGGCGCCGGGCCTCCCGCTCCAAGACCTTGGGCAGGGCGTCCACGAGCCGGCGCGCGTTCTCCGCGCCCTGGACATAGCAGACCTGCGGGGCCGTGCACGCGTTCTGGTCCCAGATGGAAGCTTCCGCGGCCAGGCCGGCGGCGATCTTCTCCAGACCCTCCTCACGCAGTCCCCGCGCGGTGACCACGGCCGCGCTGATCTTGGGGCCGAAGACGATGAGCCGGGTCCGGGCTGGAAGCCCCTCGCGCCAGCCCCGCACCGCGCCTTCTCCGCCCCAAACCGCCACCGCGTCCGCGTTGCGCCTGAACTCCGAGGCCACTTCCGCCTGTTCGGAGGCGAAGGAGACCGCGAAGAGACAGCGGGAGACCACCCCGTCGCGGTCCTCCTCGCGCAGGGACCCAAGGAGCAGGGGCAGGAAAGCGCCCTCGGAGGAAGACATCTTGAGGATGTTCACGTTCCGGGTGATGAGGCCTTCGACCAGGGACCCGGCCGCGCCCACGAAGACGTTGCCGGCGAGCACATGGAGGACCACGCCTAAGGGCTCCCAGCGGCAGGCGCCGAGCCCGTCCCAGCCAGGAAGCTCGCAGTCGAGCTTGCGGCGGAGCATCTCCGGCTCGAGAGTCCAGGCAAGTTCCTCGAGCCCGAGGCGAACCATGGCCGGTGAAAAGCCCGTGACGCGGGGCAGTTCCCTTTCGGCCTTCCGGCGCGGGCCGTAGGAGGGGTCCTGCCACCGCGCGCGCACGCGGCCGAGCAGCGCCAGGACTTTGTCGAGAGGGTAAGCAGCCGCCTCCAAACGCCGGGAAGCCGCGAGGCGGCAGAGCTGCGCCGCCTTCGCGGCGTCCATTTTGCTCCCGTCCCCGAAAGGCATCGGCGTTTCCCCTCTCATGCGGCCTCCAACAGCAGCGTGTCCACCTCGCGCATGCTCCCCGGTCTTTGCGCGGGTTCCGGCCTCAGGCAGGCGGCCACCAGCCCGCGCAGCTTCTCGGGGACGGACCCGGGCAGGGGCTCATATTCTCCCCGGAGCTTGAGGCCCAGGAGGTCTCCGCCCATGAAAGGAACCTCGCCGCTGAGCATCTCTAACCTTGGGCCTTTGGGCCCAGGTTCGCGCCGGCGCCAAATGCTATCATGGCCGTATGCCGCCCGGCGGAAGCAAGGCCGCGACTCGCGCCGACATCACCAAGCTCGACGCCAAGATAGGCGGCGCCAAGTCCGAGCTCAAGGCCGACATCACCAGGCTCGACGCCAAGATGGACGGCGCCAAGTCCGAGCTTAAAGGCGACATCGCCAGGCTCGCCGTGGGCCTATTAAAGACCGATGCGCGCATCGGCCGCGTGGAGGACGCTCTCCGCGCGGAGATGAGCGCCAACACCGACCGCATCATGACCGCCATAGACGGCCTGGCGAAGCTCGTCCAAGCCGACAACCGGGCCGTGGTCATCCACGGACGGGCGCTCACCGATCACGCCGACACGCCCCGCAGGCACGAGGAGCGTCTTTCCACCCTCGAAGCGAAGCAGTAAGGCGCGGGTCTCACGCGGACCTCCGGACGATCTCCCCGGCGTGCAGGGCGCAGCCCTTGTGCTTGGCGATCCCTCCGCTTGGTCATGACGCCGGTTCCAGAAGCCATTTCCACAAGGGGATGAACCTCACTCGAACGCCGGAGACGGTCTCGGAGCGTTCCAAGCTCCAGGTTATGACCTTGCCTTCCGTCGCGCCGAATTCCTTGGCGCAGGCGACCAATCCCCTGACCTCGCGCACCCTCGTCTTCTCGTCCTCGATGGAATAAGAGGCCTGGAGGATCTCCTTGACCCGCATCCCTTCCCGGACGATGAAATCCGCCTCGACGCCGTCTTGGTTCTTCCAGTAGTGGATGTCCTGCGGGGGCGAGAGCCTGCGCCGCAGCTCCAAATAGACGGCGTTCTCCAGGAGCCTGCCCATGTCGGTCCTGCCGCTCATGGCGTAGAGGAACCCCGTGTCGCCCATATAGGCTTTTCGCGGGTATTGCGTCCGATCCTTGACCGTATGGGAGAAGATCGGGACGAAAAAGAACAGATATCCATCCTGCGAGCATTTCTCCAGCAGAAGAAGGCCGGCTTTGCCGATCTTGTGTCCGACGGTCTGGAAGAAGCGCAGGCATTTCGACGCCGAGAAATACGGCGCCTCCACCACGTATCTGCCGAACAGCTCGACGCTCGCCACGCCGGAGGAAGCCATGTCCGCCACGTCGAGGCCCAGGATGTCGCGGAAATAGGAGGCGAGGAGGCGGACCTTGTCCGTCTTGTCGGCCATGAGAGCGACCTCGGGGAAACCCCCATAGAGGAGGTATTCGGACAGGGCTTTCTCCAGGCGGCCCGTTCCCGCGGTGGTGGGCTCCACGCGAACACCCTTGAACCCCAGGAATTCAACGAAAGAGAGCGGATAGAACTCATGAGCGAGCATCCGGCCCCGCAGGGGCTTGGAGGGCGCGGAGAGCGAACCCCGCGAGGAGCTCACGATGAGGCGCAGCCGGCCCTTGAGCATCTCATGATTGCGCGAGAGCCACCCTTCCCAGTCGCGCGCCCCGGCGATCTCATCGAGCAGCAGGCAGCCGCTATCCCCGAACCACTTGAGCGCGTCGTCGAGCAGATCGGGCGAGTCCTTGATGCGGCTGTCCTCCAGGTTCAGGTAGGCCGCGTTTTGCCCCTCCTGGAGGAACTTCTGCCGAAGCAGGATCAGAACGCTCGACTTGCCGGAGCGGCGTATGCCGGTGATCGCCGTGATCTTGAGCCGG
>CAYWAR010000076.1:0-9074 GCA_964455765.1 uncultured Elusimicrobia bacterium | reverse complement strand
CCCGCCTTCGATCCGGCTGCTCGGAAGGAGACTTATACGGCAACGGTACCGCTAGTATATCCCCGCCTTCCCCTATTTTCAAGGGCGATTTCACCCCCCGTTCCTCCAGAGCCGCTGCGCCTGGGTCCCTGGACCCAGGCAGCCTCACCCGGGAAATGCTACCTTCATTCCGTGGCTCCCAAGGACGTAAACCGCCCCGCGACGCAAGGGGACCTTGCCCGCGCGGAGTCCAATCTCTCGACGGAAATCGCAAGGGTCGACGGAAAAATCGACCGCGTCGCCGCCGAACTTGTAAAAACGCAGTCCGATGTCCGGGACATCAAGGCCTCCATGTCCACGAAGGACGACATATCCCGCGTTATCAAGGCGATAGACGCTTTCGCCAAACAAACGATGGACAACAGAAGGACCCTCCTGGTCTATGACGACATCCTCGGAAAGCACGGAACACACCTCTACCTCCCCCATATTCAAGGGCGAAAACGGCATGGAGGGGCGGTTGGGGCGCTGCGGAGCGGACGCGGTCTTGGGGAGTTTGGTCGGAAGGTCCAGGTACGCGAGTTTAGCTCACAGTCGGAAATAGCCAGGCGTCACTCCATATTCCATTCCACGAGCACGAACCCGGGGGCTCCATCGCCGCCGTAACCACCGGCCCCCACGCAGGCCGCGGCCACGTTGACGCTGCCGCCTCCTCCGCCTCCTCCATATCCCTGGCCGTTTTTCCCCGCCGCTCCGCTCCTGCCGCCGGGGCCGGGCCCGATCCCTTCTTTGCCTCCGGATCCGAATTTCGAGTCCCCGCCCGCTCCGCCTCCGGCGTCTCCGGCGCCGGGCTTTCCGTCTTTTCCGGCCGAACTTCCCGCTGCGCCCGCGCGGCCTCCATGGGAGCCGCCGGCGCCGCCTTTTCCGCCGGCGACGCACGGCGATGATCCAAAACAACTGGAGCCTCCGTCCTGGCCGTTGTAGCCGGCATGACCGCTCGGATCCGGTCCGATCCTGGCTCCTCGCGCGCCTCCGGCTCCGACCTTGACCGGATAGGAACGCCCCGGAGTGACCCGCAATCGGACCCCTTCGACGGCGTCAGCGCCTCCTCCTCCGCCGCCGCTCCCTCCGAAGCCGCAGTCCGTTCCGCTCCCTCCTCCCCCCCCTCCGCCGCTCGCCGTGACCGCGATCGCGTCAACGTCCGGAGGGACCTTGAAGACGCCGGATGCCGTGAATTTTTGGGATCCCCGCGGCGGGGAAATGACGTTCACGGTAAGGTCGTGACGCTTGGGCTTGGCCTTCGCCTCGGACGGAGAAACCTGGACGAGTAAAACCAGCGCCGGCAGTACTTTGAGCCATACCCATGCCTTCCCTGGATTATTCATCAAAAACCCCCGCTCCACGGTCACCCTCCGGCGTCCGCCCGGGTTCCCTAAATATATATACGCGGGATACGATGCGAAAGTTACAGCTCATGGCGCGGACGCGGCGAATTGCCGGCGCGATTCGCCGCGTCGAGCAAGAACCGAAGCAGATAAACTTTCCTGCAAGCGAGTCTTGTTTGACTGGTCGGATTCAATCTAGTAGACTCGATGAGATGGCCTCCATACTCGTGGTCGACGACGAGCGGGACGTGGTCACGCTCATCAAGTTCCTGCTGGAAAAGGACGGCCACACGGTGTCGACGGCCTACAACGGGGCCGAGGCCCTGGAGATACTGTTCGCCGCCGCGCCCAAACCGGACCTCGTGATCCTGGACGTGATGATGCCGCAGGTGGACGGCTACACGGCCAGCCGCAGGCTCGCCGACAACCCGGCGACCCGTCCCGTCCCCATCCTCATCCTGACGGCCAAAGGGCAGATGAAGGACCTCTTCGACTCCTCCCCCAACGTGGCCTCCTACGTGGAGAAGCCCTTCGACCCGAAGACGCTTCGGGAGATGGTGAAGACGGTGCTGGCAAAGAAAAAATGATGGGGACGATCCTGGTCGTCGACGACGAGCCGGAGATCGTCACCCTCCTGCGCTTCGTCCTGGAGAAGGACGGGCACCGCATCCTCGAGGCGGGCAACGGGCAGGTCGCCCTGGAGCGCCTGGGCGTCGAGCCTCCCTCGCTGGAGGCCCCGCACCCGGACCTGATCATCCTCGACATCATGATGCCGGTCATGGACGGGTACACGCTCAACAGCCGCCTCCAGAAGGAGGAGAAGACGCGTTCGATCCCCATCCTGGTCCTGACGGCCAAAGGGCAGAAGATGCGGGACCTCTTCGAGATGGCCCCCAACGTGGCCGCCTACGTCCAGAAGCCCTTCGACCCCAAGATGCTCCGGGAATTGATCTTGGGGATACTCTCCGGCCGCAAGAACTGATTTTTCCAGTGGAGAACGAAATCATCGGGCTGAAAGTGGAGAAGGCGCGCGAGCTGCGGGCTCGCGGGTTGGACCTCTATCCCCCCCGCTGGGAGCGGACGCACTCGGCCGAGGACGCCCTGCGCCTGGGCGAAGGGCTGGCGGAAGGGGCCAGGACGGAGCCCGTGCGCGCGGCCGGACGCCTGGTCCAGATCCGCGAGATGGGGAAAGCCTCCTTCGCCCACATCCAGGACGGCGGGACCAAGCTCCAGCTCTACCTCAAGAAGGACCTCCTCGGTCCCGAAGCCTACGATTTCTTCAAGAAGGACCTGCACCTCGGGGATTTCGTCGGCGTGGAAGGGCCGATGTTCCTGACCAAGACCAAGGAGCGCACCGTGGAGGTCCGCTCCCTGACCCTCTTGGCCAAGGCCCTGCGCCCCCTGCCGGAGAAATGGCACGGCCTGCAGGACACGGACCTGCGCTACCGCAAGCGCCACCTCGACCTCGTCTCCAACCCGGAGGCCCGGCGCATCTTCACGGCGCGCTCCCTGCTCATCGCCTCCATCCGCAAGTCCTTCAACGCCCTGGGCTTCCTGGAGGTGGAGACCCCCATCCTCCTCCACCAGGCGGGAGGAGCCACCGCGACCCCCTTCAAGACCCATCACAACGCGCTCGACGCGGACCTCTACCTGCGCATCGCCACCGAGCTCTACCTCAAGCGCCTGATCATCGGGGGCTTCGAGAAGGTCTACGAGATCGGCCGCATCTTCCGCAACGAGGGCCTCGACACCCGCCACAACCCCGAATTCACGATGCTCGAGGCCTACCAGGCCTACACGGATTTCAACGGCATGGCCAAGCTCTTCGAGACCGTGGTGGGCGAAGCCTGCGCCGCGCTGGGCGTGGAGTCGGTCTCCTACCGCGGCGAGACCGTGCGCCTCAAGCCCCCGTTTTGCCGCTTGGACCTGCCCCAAGCCTGGAAGGACGCCTGCGGGGAGGACATCCACGGCGTGCTCGAGGGCAAGGGTTTCCGCCGGGAAGGGCTCCTCTCCCTGGCCCGCGCGCTCCATGTGGAGGCCGGCCCGGACACGCCCAGCGCCAAGGTCTTCGAGCGCATCTTCGACGCGAAGATACTCCCCGGCCTCGTCGAGCCCACCTTCGTCATGAGGTATCCGACCGCGATCACCCCCCTGGCCAAGTGCGTTCCCCAAGACCCCTCCCTGGTGGAGCGCTTCGAGTGCTTCATCGGCACCGAGGAGGTGGCCAACGCCTACACCGAGCTCAACGACCCCTTGGACCAGCGCGAGCGCTTCGAAGAGCAATCCCGCCAGAAGGCCGGCGGGCACGACGAGGCCGAGCTGCTCGATGAGGACTTCGTGCAGGCCATGGAATGCGGGATGCCCCCCACCGGCGGCATCGGCTTCGGCATAGACCGGCTGGCCATGGTGCTCACCGCGACCCCCTCCATCCGCGAGGTCATTCTCTTCCCGACTCTAAAACAAGAAACATCCTAACGGAGGCAGCCCTCCGCGGGAGGGCCGCCGACATGAATTTTGAATTATTCGTCGCCTGCCGCTATCTAAAAACCAAGCGCAAAGGACTATTTACCCTCGTCACCACGGCCATCGGCGTGCTCGGCGTCGCCGTGGGGGTCGCCGCCCTCCTGACGACGCTCTCCGTGATGAACGGCTTCCAGTCCGACATCCGCAAGAAGATCGTCGGCGCGCAGGCGCATCTCCTGATCTTCGCCGACATGAAGGAACCCCGGGCCTCCCGCCTGCGCGAAGCCCTCGCCCGTAGGCCGGAGGTGGCCGCGGTCTCCCCCTTCGTCCTGGGACAGGCCGTCATCACGGCCCAGGGGCGCTCCATGGGCATCGTGCTCAAGGGGATCGACCCGGCCCTGGAGTTCAAGGTCAACGACCTAGAGAAAAGCATTACGGCCGGAAGCTGGGACAGCCTCTCTCCCCTTCCCCGCGGGGAGGGGAGAGTCCGTTCGGAGGGGACCGGCCCGAAGGGGGCCGCCTCGCAAGCGGCCGCGCCCGGGATTGTCCTCGGGGAGGAACTCGCCAAGAACCTCGGGGTCTGGCTGGGAGATGAGGTCATCCTCGTTTCCCCGCAGGGCCTGAGCAGTCCCATGGGACTTTTGCCCGCGCTCAAGCGGTTCCGGGTGGCGGGGACGTTGCGTACCGGATACTACGAGTATGACAGCGCCACGGCTTATGCCTTCATACTGGACGCGGCCTCCTTCCTTAAGACCCCCGGAGGCGCTTCCGGGCTTCAGGCGCGCCTGGGCGACCTCTCCCTGGCCGAGCGCGTGGCGCAGGAGCTGCAAAGGACGCTCGGAATGGACGCCACGGTGCGCTCCTTCTCCCAGATAAACCGCACGCTATTTGCGGCGCTCAAGCTCGAGAAGCATGTCATGTCGCTCATCCTCGCCTTGATCATCCTGGTCGCCGCCTTCAACATCGCCTCCAACCTCATCCTGATGAGCTCGGAGAAGCTGCGCGACATCGGCCTGCTCAAGGCCATGGGCGCCACCGCCGCGCAGATACGGCGGATCTTCCTCTGGGTCGGCCTGCTCATCGGCGCCATCGGCGTCGGCCTCGGGCTCCTCCTCGGCCTCTCGCTCTGCTGGATCATCCACCGCTACCCTCTCGTCGAGCTCCCGCCCGACATCTACTATCTCTCCCGCGTGCCCGTGCAGGTCCAGTGGACGGACCTGGCCGGCATCGCGGTCTGCGGCGTGGCCCTCTCCCTGCTCGCCGCCCTCTACCCCGCGGCGCGGGCGGCCAAGGCCGACCCGGTGGAGGCCATCCGCTATGGCTGATTTCGTCCTGGAGGCACGAGAGTTGCGCAAGTCCTACGCCCAAGCCGGGGGGCCGGCGCAGGAAGTCTTGCGCGGCATCGACCTCGCCCTGCGTCCCGGCGAGTTCGTCGCCGTGCTCGGGCCCAGCGGCTCGGGCAAGTCCACCCTCCTGCATCTGCTCGGGCTCATGGACGAGCCCACCGGCGGCGAGGTGCTGCTCCACGGGCGGCCGACCCGCACGGCGCCCGACGACCTCCGCGCCGCTCTGCGCAACCGGGGCGTGGGATTCGTCTTCCAGTTCGACTCCCTCCTGCCCGAATTCACCGTGCTGGAGAACGTGATGCTGCCCGGGCTCATCCCGGGGCCGGAGGGCGCCCGGCCTCCGGAGGCCGTCGAGAGCCGCGGGCGGGAGCTTCTCGGGCGCCTCGGACTCTCCTCCCTGGCCGGACGCTTCCCCTCCGACGTCTCCGGCGGGGAGCGCCAGCGGGCGGCCCTGGCCCGGGCCCTCGTCAACGACCCGGCCGTAGTGCTCGCCGATGAGCCCACCGGGAATCTGGACAGGGAGAACGGCGAGGCGGTTTTTGGTAAGATGCGGCAGTTGGCTGTGGAGGCGGGCGTGGGCATCGTTCTGGCGACCCACAACGAATACGTCAGCCGGTTCGCCACACGGATGACGAGACTCAAGGACGGGAGGCTCTCATGAAGATCTACATCGACGGGCGGCATTACGAGAAGGACGATGCGAAAGTCTCCGTCTTCGACCACGGCCTCCTCTACGGCGACGGAGTCTTCGAGGGGATCCGCGCCTACAACGGGCGCGTCTTCCACCTGCGCGAGCACCTGGGACGCCTCTTCAACTCCGCCAAGGCCATCCTGCTGGACATCCCCATCGCGCGCGAGAAGCTCGAGGCCGCCATCGTGGAGACCGTCCGCCTCAACGGGCTCAAGGACGCCTACATTCGCGTCGTGGTCACCCGCGGCGTCGGAGACCTCGGCCTGGACATGCGCAAGTGCCGCAAGGCCACGATCATCATCATCGCCGACAAGATCGCGCTCTACTCCAAGGAGGTCTATGACAAGGGCCTCACCCTGCTCATCTCCCATCTGCGGCGCCTCGGCCCGGACCAGTTGAGCCCCTCCATCAAATCCTTGAACTACCTCAACAACATCCTCGCCCGCTCCGAGGCCACCCGCGCGGGCTGCGACGAGGCGATACTGCTCAACCGGGAAGGCTACGTGTCCGAGTGCACCGGCGACAACATCTTCTACATCCGCGATGGCAAGCTCTACACCCCCCCGGTCTGGGCCGGGATCCTCGAGGGCATCACCCGCAACGTGGCCATGAAGCTCTCGCGCGAGAAGCTCGGCCTGCAGGTCGTCGAGGATGTCTTCACCCCGCTGGAGCTCTACCGCTCCGAGGAAGTCTTCGTCACGGGCACGGGCGCGGAGATCATCGGCGTGGTCAAGATCGACGGCCGCCAGATCGGCGACGGAAAGCCCGGACCGCTGACCACGCGGCTCATCGAGGCGTTCCGAGCCTACGCGAACTCCACCGGCGTCCCGATCTACGAGGAAGTAAAAGTATAGAGGACCGGAAATCGTTTAAATAGCATGCGATTTAAACCATTTCCGGGATAATGGTGCCCTTCCCAAAGTGCGGAAAGAACCCTGTCGGCGTATTATTACAGCAGGTCATTGACGGAGAGTTCATCCAACTGAGCCTCTGCGTTCCCTGCGCCGAGGCCGCGGAACTCGCCTCCGCCCCTCCTCCGCTCTTGGGCCTCCTCGGCAAGCTCGCCTCCCCCAGGAACGCGCCCGCCGCCCAGCCCTCTTGCCCGGCCTGCGGCTTGCGCTGGACCGAGTTCCGCAAGACCGGGAGGCTCGGCTGCGCGGGCTGTTATGAGGGCTTCGCGCGGCCCCTGGCCGGCCTACTGCGCCGCATCCACGGAGCCCAGCGCCACCTGGGAAAGACCCCGAACGCCTCCCCGGCGGAGTCCCAACGGAGTCCCGAGAACGCGACCCGCCTCAAGGAACTGCTCAGGGCTGCGGTGAAAGCCGAGCGTTTCGAGGAGGCCGCGCGCCTGCGCGACCGCCTCAAGTCGATGGAGGGCTGAACGGGTGCAGTTGGCCAACATGCTGCGCTTCAAGATGGGCTGGGCGGTGCCCTCCGGCCCCCATCATGAGATCGTCCTCTCCTCGCGCATCCGCCTCGCCCGGAACCTGCGGGGCCATCCTTTCCCCAACCGGGCCTCTCCCAAGGCCCTGGCCGCCGTGCTCCGGGAGGTCTTCGACGCCGCCCAGAAGACCAAGCCCCTGGCCAAGGCGGCCCGCGTGCTCCTCGACGAGGTCGACGAGCTCGACCGGCTCTTCCTCGTGGAACGGCGCCTGGTCAGCACTCTGCTCGCCGCGGAGCCCAAGCACCGCGGGGTGAGCGTCGGGGAGCGGGAGACGCTGAGCCTCATGGCCAACGAGGAGGATCATCTGCGCCTGCAGGGGGTCGATTCCGGGCTCTGCCTGGAGGACCTATTCGGCCGGGTCGGAGCCCTCGATGACGAGCTCTCCTCCCTGCTGGACTTCGCCTTTCACCGGGAGTGGGGCTACCTGACGGCCTGCCCCACCAACACCGGCACGGCTCTCAGGGCCTCCTGCCTGGTCCATCTGCCGGGCCTCTCGCTCACGGGACAGATCGACCGCATCCTCGAGGGTCTCTCGAAGCTGGGCATGGCGACCCGGGGCCTCTACGGGGAGGGCTCGAAAATCATGGGCGACTTCTACCAGATATCCAACGCCACGACCCTGGGTCCGCCCGAAGGCGCGGTCGTGGAGACGGTCTCCAAAGTGGTCGGGGGGCTCGTCGCCAGGGAGTCGCAGGCACGCCGCGACCTCACCGAGGGCTCCCAGAAGCTGCGCATGGAGGACTTGGTCCACCGCTCCCTGGCCATGCTGCGCGGAGCCCGCATCATCTCCTATGAGGAGGCGATGAGGCACCTCTCCTGCGTGCGCATGGCCCTGGCCCTGGGGTGGAAGATGGGCGCGGACTTCACGGCCGTCAACGAGCTCCTGGTGCTCTCCCAGCCGGGCCACATCCAGATGCTCGCCGGCAAGGCCCTAGACGCCGGAGACCGGGACTTCCTGCGCGCCACCCTCCTGCGAAGGCGCTTCTGACCCTCCGAGCGGACCCGAGACTCAGGGAGGAGACATCCCCTCGGAGCCCTCGCGCAGCCAGGACTCCTCCCAGGGCCGGCAGTATTCCCCGCACGGGTAGAGTTCCGGGAGCATCGAGGAACGGCCCGCTTCCGAGGCCTTGGGGGCGGCCCGGCCCAGGCGCCTGAGCGCAGGCCGGGAGAAGGGATTGATCTCCAGGACGCGCAGGAGCTGGGCCCGGGCCTCCTCGCGCCGCCCCAAGCGCCGGAGCAGGTCCGCCAGGTTGATCCACGCGAGGGTGTTCCCGGGGTATTCCTCGAGGGACTCCGACAGGAGCCTCAAGGATTCCTCGAAGCGGCCCTCGATCCAGCTCCGGCGGGCCTCGTCCTCCAAGGCCGCGTGGCGCAGGCCGCGCGTCCGGGAGTCCCGTAGCGCCTTCTCCCGCATGCGCTCATCCTGCGCGCGGCGCGTCTGCCGGATGCGGGCGAGCCCTTCTCTCGCGGCGATGGACCCCGGCGTCCTGCGGCGCGCGGACAGGAAGGCTCGACCCGCCTCCTCCAGGAAGCCTGCGCCCAGCAGCACCCCCGCGGCGCGCAGGCTGTCCTCCTCCCGCCCCTCCCCCTTCTCAATCCGCCAAAAGATCTTCTCCAACCAATGGCACCCTTCGCGGCAGGGCGTGCACTGCCCGCACGACTCATGGGCAAAGAATCGGGCGATGTTCCACGCCGATTTCACCATGCATGTTGAATCATCCATGACGATAACGCCGCCGGAGCCCAGCAGGGTCCCGGCCACCTGC
>CAYWAR010000075.1:0-9124 GCA_964455765.1 uncultured Elusimicrobia bacterium | reverse complement strand
ACCAGGCCCTCGGGCACCGGCATCCAATGGACTTTCTTCCCCTCCGCCAGGGAGACCTCCTGTTTGTATTTGACGAGGGCCTCCGGGTCCCCGACGGATTTCGTCCAGCGCCGCATGAGCTCATAATGGCCGGGCGGCGTGGGCCGCAGAGTCCCCTGGTAGACCAACTCGGCGGAGAAGAGCCGGTCCTTGACGAGATACTTGACCTTGCTCCCCCGGCAAGAGCCATCCAGGTCGGCTTTGGCCAAAGTGCTCAAGGGGTATTGGGAGGGGTCGAACTGGGGCGCCTGGGCCGGGGACTCCGGAGGTGTCTGGGCGTCGGGCGCCGGGGTCTGCGCCCCCCAGGCGGCCATGGCGCACAGGGGCAGCGCCCAGAGGATGTCAAGGCTTCTCATATTCTCCCAGGTCGGCCAAGGCGAGGCGCACCGCGGTCCGGACTCCCGTATCCCCGTCATCTTTCGCCTTCTTGAGCGCGAACACCGCCTTTGTCCCGCCAAGGCGGCCGAGAGCCATCACCAGGGCCAAGCGGATCTCGGCCGGTTCCTTACCCTCCTCCAGGGCCTTCGCGAGCGGGGGGAGGGCCTTCGCCTCCCCGGATTTCCCGAGGGCCGAGAGGGCTCCCGGGCGGAGCGGGGCTTTTTCATCGGAAAAGACGGCCAGCAGATGGTCAAGACCCTCTTTTTTTCCGAGCTTGACCAGATAATACGCGGCCAGCAGACTCTCGGGAGAAGGCGCGGCCGCCTCCTCGAGGAAGCCTTCCAGCTTGAGGAGCCCGATCGCCTCCCCCATGCGCGAGAGGCCGTAGGAGGCCATGACCTGGACCGCGGGGTTCCCCCCCTCGAGGGCCGCGCGCAGGGCCGCGCGCGCCTGCTCCAGACCCTTGAATTCCCCCAGCGCCTCGTAAGCCGCCTGTCTCAGCCCGGGATCCGGACCGCCCAGGTGGCGCAGGATCATGTCCATGGACTGGACATCCCGCATCCGGGAGAGGGCCTCCAGGGAGCGCTCGGCCACGAGCGGGTCCTCGTCGATGAGTCCCCGGCGGAGCGCGGGCAGAGCTTTGGGGTCGCCGACGCGGCCCAAGGCCTCGGCGATGCGGGCGCGCAGCGTGTGCAGATGCGCCGGGAGCGAGGCCATGCGAAAGCGCATCTCCAGGAGATATTCCCAGGCGTCCAGGAGTGCCGGCGCGGCCTCGCGGCTGCCGACGCGGCCCAAGGCGTCGACGACGGCGGAGGAGAGCTCGGGACTTCCGCCGCGGATGTCGAAGAGCTTCAGGATGGGGGCCGCGGCCCGCTTCCCGGCGCTGCGGCCCAACGCCCGGACCAGCAGCGGCTTCTCGGCCGCGGAGGCTCTTTCGAGTTCCTTGATCAGATCGGAGGTTCCCATGCGCGCCCGGGCCAGGACCGGAGCCAGGAGCAGTCCCGTTCCCAAGAGAATGGTGCGGACCATGATAGGGTACGGGAAGGATAGCAAAACGCAAGGCCCGGGATTCTTGTCCGAATTTGGTATTTTATCACCATGGCGGTATCCCCGAAGGAAGACCTCGAGATCCTGCTGGAGGCCGGCAATCTCCTGGCGGCCAAGCTGGACCTGAGCGAACTGCTGACGACGATCATGAAGCTCGCCGCCCGGATCGTGGACGCGGAGACCGGCAGCCTCTTCCTCGTCGATGAGCGGACGCAGGAGCTCTACTTCCACGTGGCGCTCGGGCTCCCCCCGGAGGTCGCCAAGATACGGCTGAAGATGGGCCAGGGGATCGTCGGGGTCACGGCCCAGGAGGGCAAGCCCCAGATCGTCAACGACGTGTCCCAGGACCCCCGCTGGTCGAGGAAGGTGGACAAGGACTCCGGTTTCGTGACCCGCTCCATCCTGGCGGTGCCCGTCCTGCTCAAGGGCCGGCTCATCGGGGTGGTGGAGGCCATCAACAAGGTCGAGGGAATATTCACTCCCAGGGACGTTCGGATATTCGAGGCCTTCGCGGCCCAGGCCGCGGTCGCCATCGACAACGCCCGCCTCTTCGCCTCGCTGAGCGAGGAGAAAGCCAAGCTCAGCACGCTCTTCGATGAGATGACCGACGCGGCGGTGCTCTGCGACGGGGAGGGGAAGGTCCTGCTCGCCAACGGCGCGGCCCGGAAGTTCTTCCCAGGCGGAGGCGGAGAGGGGTTTTCCTTGGAGGAAGCCTTCGCGGGCCTCGATGTGTCCCCTTCCTTGGTTTCGGTTCTCCATGCGCCGGGAGGGACGGCCGCCTTCGAGGCCGTCCGCAAGGCCCCGCAGCTGCTGGTGCTCTCCGGGACGGCTTCGCGCCTGGAGCATGCCGGGATCTCCGGATCCGGCCCGGCGGGTTCCGCCTGCGTCCTCGTCTTCCGGGACGAGACCGAGGCCCGCAGGGAGGAGGGCCTCAAGCGCTCTTTTCTCTCCCTCATCTCCCACAAGCTCAAGACCCCGCTGGTCTCCATCAACGGCTACGGCCAGCTCCTGGAGGAAGAGTTTCAGGGGAAGGCCGGAGCCGAGGTCCACGCCATGGCCGCCCACACCATCTCGGAGCAGGGAGCCAAGCTCTCCGAGCTGGTGGACCGCCTCCTCGATTTCACGGTGCTCGAGGGCCTGGATTCCACCGAATCCTCCCCCCGTCTTTTCGCCGTGGAGGGCTTCTTTTCCGAGGTCGTCACCGGGATGGAGCCCTGGCTCAAGGCGCACTCGGGGGAGGCGCAAGTCGAGGCCTGCGCCGGACTCCAGGCGTACGGGGACCCGGCCCTGCTCAAGGAGGCCCTCCGCTCGCTCATCGAGAACGCGGTCAAGTTCACCCCGAGCGCGCCCAAGGCGGTCTTCCTCGCCGCGGCCCGGACCCCGGAGGGCGAGGTCGAACTCCGGGTCCGCGACACGGGCCCCGGCATCCCTCCCGAGGAGCGGGACAAGATCTTCCAGAAGTTCTATCAGATCGACTCCTCCTTCACCGGCCAGGTCGAGGGGTGGGGTCTCGGGCTGGCGCTCGTCAAGGCCATCGCCCAGAAGCACGGCGGGACGGTGCGGCTGGAATCGGCTCCCGGGAGCGGCTCCACTTTCATCCTCGCCCTGCCGCGCGCGCCGGGAGCGGGGGCTTGATGGGGCTCGACCCCGCGTTCCTGCGCTCCGGCGACTGGGTCCCCGTCCTCTCGGGCAGCGACCACGCTGAGGTTTTTCTGGAGGAGTCGATCGGCGCCTCCATCCAATTCGAGGACGGGCGCCTTCAGGAGATGGCCTCCGGGTCAGACCAAGGCGCCGGCCTGCGCTATCTCGTGGCGGAGGACGGAGGATTCCGCACCCTGCACGGTTCGCTCAACAGCCTGCGGCCCGAGGACGCGGCCGCGCTCTCCGGGCGCCTCCTCCACGGAGTCGCCCGCCGCCCGGCGCCGCCCGCGGGGGAATTGCTCATTCGCCGCTCCACCGCTCGCCGGGACCCCTTTTCGGTCCCCATGGAGGAAAAGGTCGCCCTGCTCGCTGAGGCGGACCGCGCGGTGCGCTCGGAATTCCCCCACATCGTCCAGGTCAGCCTCCTTTACGCGGAGAGGAGGAAGCGCTGCGCGGTGTTCGATTCCGCCGGGGGCCGCCTGTTCTCGGAGAGGGTCTCGGTGATCTTCTCCGTCGGGGTGACGGCGTCCAAGGACGGGCTCCTGCAGACCGGCTACGAGGTGCTCGGCGGTCCCCTGGGCTATGAGCTCCTCGAAGGGCGCGAACCCCTCCGCCTGGCGCGCTGCGCCGCCCGTCTCGCCGTCGCGAAGCTCTCCGCGCCCACGGCGCCGGCCGGCGAGATGCCGGTGGTCCTATCCTCCTCGGCGGGCGGCACCTTCATCCACGAGGCCATCGGCCACTCCCTGGAGGCCGATCATGTCCAGGAGGGCTCCTCCCCGCACTACGCCGGGAAGCTGGGGAAGGCCGTGGCCGGGCTCGGGATGAACGTCATCGACGACCCGACGCTGCCCTTCGCCCGGGGGTCGTATGAATTCGACGACGAGGGGGTGCTCGCCCGCCCGACCACGATCGTCAAGGACGGGGTCCTGGTCGATTACCTCTATGACCGGGTCACCTCGCTGAGGGACGGCAAGCCTTCCAACGCCCATGGCCGCAGGGAATCCTTCCGCCATCGGCCCATCCCCCGCATGTCGAACCTCTACATCGCTCCCGGGACCGACGACCCGGCCGCCATCATCCGCTCCGTGGATAAAGGTCTCTTCGTGACGCGCATGGGGGGCGGCCAGGTCAATACGGCCACCGGAGAGTTCCTCTTCGGCGTCGACGAAGGGTACTGGATCGAGGGAGGGAAGGTGCGCCATCTTGTCCGGGACGCGAACCTCCTCGGCCTCGGCCCGGAGGTGCTCCTCTCCATCGACCGCCTGGGCTGGGACATCGGCTGGGGCATAGGCACCTGCGGAAAGGAGGGCCAGAGCGTGCCCGTCTCCGACGGCCAGCCCACGCTCCGGATCCCGAAAGTGGTCGTCGGCGGACGGGAGGCCTCATGAGGGGATTAGTGCTGCGACCGCGACATAACGCCCGTTTTGGCCGCGCGATTTCTAGAGCGAGCCGAAGCGACGCGAGGCGAGCAGGCCTGAAGGCCTGTAAGCCGAGCGGCGCAAAGGCGCAGCCCGAAAGCGCGCGGCCCGCTTCTGAGGGGAAAGCCTCGAAAGAAGCGTCTTCTTTCCCTCCGATGGCGGGAGGCCCGATATCGGGGAATCGCTGCGTTGCTCGTCCCTCAGATAGCTCAAGCTATCCTCGGTCCTCGCGCCTTGCGCTTCCCGCAATCTTGGGCCTCCAAAAAGGGCGTTATGTCGCGGTCGCAGCACTGGGGATATGGGTCCTGGCCGCGGCCGCCGCCGCGCACGGGATGGGGCGCAGGCCGCCGGCGGACAAGGAGCCGGCGCAACGGGAGGATCGAGCCATGGATGTCTCGCAGATGACGGTCAAGGACGGCGCATCCGCCTCCTGGCAGGGGGCTTCCTGCGGGGTGAGCAAGGCCGCGTCCCTCAAGGTGGAGAGCGCCGGGGAATGGGAGAAGCTCTGGAAGGACGCCTTCAACCGGGAGGCCCCGGCCGTGGATTTCTCGGCGCGTTTCGCCGTAGCCGTGTTCCTGGGGCTCCGCCCGACCGGCGGCTATTCCGTGGAATTCCTCGAGCCCGCGGCGCGCGCGGACACCGCGGTGATACGCTATCGGACGCGCGCTCCGGGTCCCGGCTCCTTCGTCATCCAGGCGTTCACGACGCCCTACGCGATCCGGCTCTACAACAGGACCTCCGCGCCGGTGGCCGTGGAGGAGAGCAAGTAGTTCCGGTGCTCCCAACGCTTTGCCGAGGGCGGACCGCCTTCCACGCGGCGCTCCTGCTTCTCCTCGCGCACGGGGGAGGCTCCGCTCAGGCGGCCTCTTCGCCCAGGAAGCGGCGTCCGCGGCCGCCGGAGGCTCAGCGCGTGGAGAGATCCACGGGCTCCGTCGAACGCCGGGGCGCGGCCCCGGTCCAGGAGCCTCCCCTCGGGCCGGGTTGGGCCGTGCTCGGGGCTTCCCTCCTCTTGCGCCCGGCCCGAGGGGGCCCGTCCTTGGAGTTCGGCCTCGGCCAGTGGGAGGAACCCGGCACGGAGGGGACCCTCGTGCGCAAACGGATGCTGGGGGATGCGACTTGGGACGGCCGTTTCGCCTGGCATTGGGAGAAGACGGAGGTGCTCCGGCGCGGACGGCAGGATTCCCTCGTATCCTCCTCCTCCAAGCTCTCCTATCTGGGGACGGCCGGCCGTGTCCTATGGACGAACGAATCGGCGGACGCGCCCTCGGGGCTCCCCCCTCTGCTGATGAGCCGGGACGGCGAATGGGCCCTGCTCTTCGAGAGGGAGGGCTCGAGCTGGACCGCGGTCGCGGTGACCTTCATCGGCAACCGACTGCTGGAGGTAAGGGGTCCGGCCAGAATACTGCGCGCGGAGCTGACCCCCGAGGGGGGGTTCGCCCTGCTGGTCTGGGGACCGTATGATAAGCCGCTGGTCTACACCATCCTCGACCTCCAGCGGCGCGCGCGCAAGGACATCCCCGCTTCCGAGCTTCCCCCGGGCGAGTCGGCCCTCTCCGCGCAGGGGACGCTGAGCGTGGAGGGCAAGGAGGTGTTCCGTTGGTGAGCTGGGCGGCCTGCCTTTGGCTGCTCTGCGCCGGCGCGGCTTTCGCCGCGCAGGCGCCGGAGGTGCGTCCGGTCGCGGCGGCCGGGGAGAAGGACGACTCCCTCCGCCGTCTGGCGTGGACGCTTCGCGGCGACCCGGAGGCGGCCGATCGGGTGGCCGAGAGGATATTCCGGTCCCGCATCGCCGGGGATTTGGCGGACTCCCCGGATCCCGAGCTCGGGCTGGCGAAGATACGGAAGTGGGTGAAGAAAAATCCCGAGGACGCGGCCGCGCTCGCCTTGGGGTTCGCCAAGGACGACGCCCAAGGCACCCATGAGTTCGAGGACTCCCTCTTTCATGGCGTCAACAGGCTCTTCGAGGTCAATCCCGGCTTCGACCGGGGGATATTCGGAAAGCTCAAGCTGGCCGGAGCCGAGTCGCAGGCCGCGATGCGCGACGACGGACTCGACGATGACGAACGGACGGAGCTGCTCCGGAGATTCTTCGAGGGAGGCGCGTCGGCGTCGGGGAAAGTCGGCGCTCCGGGGTCCCGTGGAGGCCCGGGCGGAGGACTTGGCGCGGCGTCGGCCGGGAGCGGGGCCTACGACCGCTTGAGCGCGGCCAATGTCTCGGGCTACTCCCCGCAGGTCCAGGCCCTGCAGAGCGAGATGAACCGCTCGCTTGTGCCCGGCGCGCCCAGGCTGGTGGAGACGGGCCGCCTCGACCATGCGACGCTGAGGCACCCCGTCTACGCCCTCGATCACGACCTGCGTAGGCTGGAGTCTTCCTTGCGCACCCAGCGCGCTTCGGCGCAGGCGCGCTCCCTGGGCCAAGAGGCCCGCTTCGGCTCGGGGAAGCTCGCCGACGGGGAAATCCAAGCGGAGCTCGACAAGTCCGCGGGCGGCAAGGACTTCCTCCTCCACGGCGCCAGGCGCAGGAAAGCCCTGGAGGCGGCCTCCAAGGCGAGGGATCTCCTCTCGGAACGGGCCGAGAGGGCGAAGGACCCCTCCCGCGTCACGGCGGCCCTGGTCAAAGAGCTTTCAGGACTGCGGCGCGAAGCCGCGCGGCGCATCGCGGCCGCCGCCGCTCTCGAGGAGCTGGACTTGCTGGAAGGCGCGGGCCCGGTCCTCTCCCCCCGCCTGCGGGAGACGATCGCCAGGACGCCGGTGGAGGAGCCCCTGCGCGCGCGGTACCTTCTGCGCGGGGAGGGGCTCGAGCGCGCGCGCCAAGAAACGCTCGGGCGGCTCGCGCAGGGCCTCGACCTTCTTGAATCCTCCGGCGCGCAAGAGAAGCTGGACGAGGCGGGCCGCGTCCTGGCTCGGGCGCGGAGCGAGGCCCGCGGCCTCCTGCGTCTTATGGAGGAATATTCCCGTGTTCCGGAGCTCCTGTCGGCGCTCGGGCCCGCCCCCAGCGGACTAACGGACCCCCAGAAGGCTCGCTTGGCCCCCTTCCTGCCCCACGCCCGCTTCGCCCGGGCGTGGCGGGAGCGGGAGGAGCAGCGCCGCTCGGCGCTTGAGGCCTTCCACCGCATCGCCGCCTCGGCGGGTTAGCCGCGCTCGTGGGGCTTGCCGAGGGCCAGATAGGCCAGCCCGCTGAGGACCACGGCCGCCGTGGTGACGAGCATCGCGTAGTTGACGTACCACGGGTCGGAGGGCGAGCGCGGCCAGAGCATGTTGAGGACCGCTCCCGTTCCGTAGAGAAAGGCCGCGGCGTTGACCGGCCAGCCCCAGGTCCCGAGACGGAAGGCGCCCGCCGGCTTCCAGCCCCGCGCGCGGGCCGCGAGCGCCGAGGCCACCACGATCTGGAAGGCCACGTAGATGCCGATGGCGGCGAAGCTGATGATGGTGTTGACGGCGTCCTGGAGCCAGTGTCCCAGCGAGGCGATGAGGGCGGGCACGATGCCGGTGACGAGGAGCGCCGCCGCGGGGATCTTGGTGTTCGGCGAGAGGCGGCCGAGCAGGGAACTCCCGAAGATCATCTTATCGCGCGCGAAGGAGTAGAGGAGCCGGCTCGCCGCGGCCTGCAGGCTCAGGAGGCAGGAGAGGAAGGAGACCATCACGACCGCCAGGACGGCGCGGAAGCCGGCCGTTCCTAGAGCGGCCCTGAGCGTGGCGCCCACCGGGTCCGCCTCGGTTCCGGACACGGCCGCGGGCAGGTCGGGCAGGGAGAGGATGAGCGCCAGGCAGACGAAGGACGCCGCGCCGCCGCCCACGTAGATGGTCATGCGCATCGAGCGCGGGATGGCCGTCGCGGCGTCGGGGGTCTCCTCGGCCACGTCGCCGCAGGCCTCGAAGCCGTAGTAGCAGAACATGGCCGCCACCGAGGAGGCCAGGAAAGCCGGCAGGTAGTCCGCGCCCGAGCCGAAGGAGCCCGTGTCGAAGAGGATGGAGAGCGGCTGGCGGCGAGCGGCGAGGAGCAGATACCCCCCCACCAGGACGGCGCCCGCCAGTTCGCAGAGGAAGCCGAACATCGCCACCCGCGCCAGCAGGCGCGTGCCGCTGAGGTTGAGCGCGGTGGTCAGCGCGATCATGGCCACCGCCGTCCAGATGGCGCCGGAGTTCGAGAAGCTCAAGCCCAGGAGCTGGGCCAGGAACGGCGAACCGCCCACGGCCACGGCGGCCACCGTCGTGAACAGCGCCCACCCGTAGACCCAGGCCGCCAGCCAGGCGGTGCGCTTGCCGGCCAGGCGCAGCGTCCAGGGGTAGAGCCCCCCCGAGATGGGATACTGCGACACCACTTCTCCGAAGACCAGGCAGACCAGGAGCTGGCCCAGGCCCACCAGTATGTAGTTCCAGAACATCGGAGGTCCGCCGGCCTTGAGCGCCATGGCGAAGACCGAGTAGACGCCCACCACCGGCGAGAGGTAGGTGAAGCCCAGGGAGAAATTCTCCCAGAAGCTCATGGTGCGCTCGAAGCCCGAGGTGAGCCCGAGCCTCTCGAGTTGTTCGGCGTCCGCGTCCCGTGTCGTCGGGTCGGCCATGGAGGGCGATTATAGCAGGCGCAGAGCCTTTTCCGCCGC